>CANRPV010000032.1 GCA_947632575.1 uncultured Eggerthellaceae bacterium
CATGAACGGCATCATGGCGCCGATGAAGATACCAGCTACGATCAAAGGATCGGTCAGAGTCAGCTCGAAATTGGGAATGTAGTGATGCATCGTGGCCTGATAGGACACGAACAGAGAGATAGCGGCCAAACCTGCGGAGGAGATAGCGAAGCCCTTGGCGATGGCGGCTGTGGTGTTACCCACTGCATCCAGAGAGTCGGTGCGGTCACGCACTTCCTCAGGAAGGCCTGCCATCTCGGCGATGCCGCCCGCGTTGTCAGCGACAGGACCATAGGCGTCGACGCCGACGGTGATGGCGGTGTTTGAAAGCATGCCGGTTGCGGCCAAACCAACGCCGAACAGGCCGACCATGATGCCGCCTGAGACGCTATCGGCCATCGGGAAGGCCATGTTGCCGCAGAAGAAAGCGCCGATGATAGCAGCAGCCACCAAGATGATGGGGGCGATGGTCGAAAGCATGCCCGTGCTCAAGCCCTCGATGATGACGGTGGCGGAGCCGGTCTTAGCAGCTTCGGCGATATTGCGTACGGGATTGTAGGATTCAGAGCAGAAGTACTCGGTGATCTTGCCGATGGCAAGGCCTGCCACCAAACCGCAGACCACAGAACCGAAGAGCCAGATGGGCTGAGCTTCGATGGACTGGGACTGCCAGATGCTGAACAGGCAGAAGATAACGATGATCTCGATAATGGCGGCCAGATAGGTGCCACGGTTGAGCGCCGCATGGAGGTTAGCGCCCTCCTTGGTGCGCACTGCGGCGAGACCGATGATGGAGGTGATAATGCCGCAAGCGGCGATGATGACCGGGATTACGATGGCCCACACGAAATCACCGACGGTGAAGTACCCACCTAAAGAACCAAGGGTGATGGCCAAAATGGTCGGCGCGATGATGGAGCCGGTGTAGGACTCGAACAGGTCAGCACCCATGCCAGCCACGTCACCTACGTTGTCGCCAACGTTATCGGCGATGGTGGCGGGGTTGCGGGGGTCATCCTCGGGAATGCCAGCCTCGACCTTTCCTACGAGGTCGGCGCCCACGTCAGCTGCCTTGGTGTAGATGCCGCCACCTACACGGGCAAACAGAGCCACAGCAGAGGCGCCGGTGGCGAAACCTTCTACCATACCGACGTTTTCGTGCATCAACGCCACGTCGACGATGTTCACACCGAAGACCAGGAAGATGAGCCAAAGGGAAAGACCCATCAACGCGAACGAAGCGACGCAAAGACCCATGGTGAGACCGGAGCGGAAGCTGATGGTCAGCGCTTTTGCTACCGATTCCTCAGCCGCGTAGGCCGTGCGGGTGTTGGCACGAGTCGCCACATACATACCGACGTAGCCGGCGGCGGCGGAGAGAATACCACCAGTGATAAAGGCGCAGGCGGTGATCCATGAGAGTGCAAAGCCCATAATCAGCGCAACCACAATCATAAAGATGACGAGCAATTTGTATTCGCTCATCAGAAAAGCTTGAGCACCCTGCTGAATCTTTATCGAAATAGAATTCATCTTGTCTGGACCGGGATTTTGACGCAACACCCATGACCCAAGATAAGCGGCCATGGCGATGCCGATCGCAGCACAAATGGGTGCAAGCCACGCAACTTGCGTTGTCACGATTTCCTCCTTGTTAGATCTAACCCCTCCGAGGGCTTACGGCACTCTATCGCCCTCAAATACCCTAGCGCACCTATTCTAGGTCATTTAACAAGCGGGTAAAGAAGATTTCTCTCTACGGAGTCGGTTAAATGGCTATAAGTAAAGCTTATAAGTTTTCTCGAACCCAGGCGATATTTCCCAGAACGGTATCCACGAGCACCTTTTGATTGGGAAAACTCATCATGGGCCTGAGCCAATGACGAAACTCCAGTCGCAGAGTCCTGCCATAGAGATCGCCAGAAAAATCGAGAATATGGGCCTCTAAGTTCGCATGTGCGCTACCTTGAAAGCTTGGCGGGAGACCCACCGAGATCGCCGCGCGATAGCGCTTATCCTCGATCCAGGCATAGCCTCCGTAGACCCCATCGCCCACCGCAAGGAGCTGAGGAGACACCTCGAGGTTGGCGGTTCGAAAGCCAAAGGAGCGTCCCTGCCCCCGACCGTGGCGAACGACGCCTGAGAGATGATAGGGCTCATCGAGAAGAAGAGTCGCTTCCTCCACCTGCCCCGAGGCCAAGCACTGGCGAATGCGCGTAGAGGTCACCGGCTCGCCGCCATAACTCAGTAGCTCGAAGGAGGCCACCTCCATCCCATGGTCCTCCCCCCACCTCCGGAGATCCTCTATGGTTCCCCGCGCTCCTGCACCAAAGCGCCCATTGGATCCCATGGAAAACAGACTCGGCGTCGCAGGGCCAAGATACTGATCCAAAAAATCGTCAGGTGAAAGCGAGGCAATAATCCGATCGAAGGGCAAAACGATCACGCCATCAAGCTCAAAAGCGGCCAACGTCTGGAGACGATCCTCATTGCTCATAAGCTTCTTGAGGCGCACCGGAGCGAAAATCTCATCCGGATCCTCGGAAAAAGTAAGAATATAGCAGGGCTTTTGACGCAAACGTGCTTCGGCGAGGGTCTCGGCGATCAAATGGCGATGCCCGAGATGCACCCCATCAAAAACCCCGAATGCGCATACCGATCCATCAAGGAGCGCTTGATCGTTTGCATCCCTATAGCTAGTCAATAGAGCCACGGATCACTCCTTGCGAAAAAACGCATTCCGGTACGATACGGTTATGAGCTTCGTCAAAACGATAGATCGCCTTAAGACGATTTTCCAAGAGTAAAGAAACGGCCTCTCCAAAAGCCAAGGGCCGCTCGCTCTCGCAGAGGGCAGGTGTGCATTGGCATGAGAGATAGGAGGAGCGTTCAGGTAAGAATTCATAGATCTTGAGATCTGCCACGCTTAACGCCGCACCGTTGCATAACTCCTTTTCCTTAGAGTCGCCAAAGGCGAAGCGATAGCCCAACAGTCGCACCGGATCAAGAGCCGCCCTAGTTTTCAAACTCTCGAGCGCCTCAAGTGAGACGCAGTCCTCAAGACCAATGCCGCACGCCGCTGTGCGTCTGAGCGCCCCCACATGGGCGGGACAGTGCAGGCTCGCTCCACAATCTCGTGCAAGCGAACGGATATAGGCCCCTTTTGAAACCCGAAAGTCCACATCCCAATAGACTCCCGCGCTTTGCCACGGACTTTTATCCTCCGTCAAAAGATTGATCTCGCATGGCCCGAAATCGACCAGATCAGCCTGAAATACCTCTATATCACGAGCCTGCAAGGCGATGATGTTTCCCTTACGCGCCGCCTCATAGGATTTCTGGCCTTGCACCTTGATGGCTGAATAGACTGGGGGCATTTGACGTTGAGGTCCTAACAGTCCGCGAAGATACTGGCGGATGAACTCCTCGTCGGAAAGCTCAGCTCCGGGACGACCGGAGGCGATAAGGCGCCCTTCACGATCATCGGTATCACTTGCTGCCCCGAAGCAGATTCGAACCCGATAGGCCTTGTCTCCCTCACTCAGATAGCGGGAAAGTCTGGCTGCTGAGCCCACCCCAAGAGGTAAGACGCCAGATGCCAAGGGATCCAACGTGCCCCCATGGCCTATGCGCTTTTCCTGGAAGATGCCACGACAGCGATTCACCACATCATGGGAGGTGAGATCAACCGGCTTATCGACAGCCAAGAGAAGTGAAAGACCCGACGCGCCTCGCTTCATCGCCCAGACGATTCTCCATCAAACTGGTCGAGCGCTGGCTCAAGAAGAGCCAGCACCTGGGCAATGGCATCATCGCGAGAACAATGGAGGGTAAAGCCCGCCGCCCCTTTATGACCACCACCACCGAGTGCGACAGCCACCTGCGATACATCGAAATCGTCCTTGGAACGAAGACTTCCTCGCACCTCGGTGCTGCCGATGCGCAAAAGACAGGCAACCGTACTTCCGGCCGTAGCACGCAGCACATCGACGACCGGCTCGCTATCGTGTTTTTGCGCTTCGCAGCGCACGAAATCTTGCTCATCAAGCCAGCTCAGCACAATGCGCCCGTCATGGGCTAAGATCATGTGGTCGATGGCCAAGCCCTCAAGCAAAATGGAAGCCAAACGGCGATTCTGATAAACCTGCATGGAGATCTTGCTCGCATCGGCGCCGGCCGCAACCATGGCTGCCGCACCGATGAAACTAGCAGCATCGGTATTTTGATACTGGAAACGACCCGTGTCGGTCATAAGCCCGGTGTAACATGCGCTTGCCATGTCCTCATCTATCGTGATGGGCAGACGTCCTAGCAGATCCCAAATGATGAGAGCCGTAGCGGAGGCGTCGGGATCGGTGTAGCTCAGCTGCGCCATGGCATTTGGCACTGCATGATGGTCGATCGTGATGGCCAGATCCGCGGCATCGTGAAGATCTTTGGCATCGCCCAACCTATCGGGCGTCGGCGTGTCCACCGCTATGAAAACATCGGGGGTGTAGACATAGTCGACGGCGGGGATGAGCTCATCGGCTCCTGGCAAAAACGCGAGGTTAGGGTCGAACGCCTCATCGCGAGCAAGCAGCACGGTCACATCTTTACCCAGTAAGCGTAAAGCCCGATAGAGCGCCAACTGGCTTCCGATGCAATCACCGTCAGGGCTGACATGACCGCAGATAACATAATGATCTCGCTCCACTAAAACAGCGGCGATCTCATCAAGCGTCGTATTGGTCTGAGGAGTAACCGTCATCAAGAATTCCCGTCATGGGAAGTCGAGGAAGGATCTTCGGAGGTCTCTAAGGATTCTTCGCTCTGTTCAGCCTCACGATCCGAACCGCTCTCCGAAGACAGACGATCGCCCTCTCGTTTCAGCGCGGCGGTAATGGTCTGAGCCTGATCGACCGAGGTATCAAGATGGAATCGCAGCTCAGGCGCCACTCTCCAGGAGAGTTTCTGGGCCATAAGGGATCGAATCCGCCCTTTTGCCCCCTCGAAAGCGGCTTTGGTCTCCTCATAGCGATCCGGCTCCACCGAATAGAACACGTTGCAGACGCTTCGGTCGAAGCTCACCTCACAACCGGTTATGGTAACCAGATGAAGTCGAGGATCGGAGATCTCAAACAGCAGAATGTTCGCGATCACCTCGCGCGCTTGCTCATTGGTTTTTCTACTGGCGTTACTCTGTTTCACAACGCCCTCCAAAAGGTATTGGCTTTAGGGGCCCTACTCCGTACGCTCCACTTCGCGAGTCACATAGCCCTCAATGGTATCTCCGACCTTGAGATCTTGGTATCCGTTGATGCCGATGCCGCACTCATAACCGGATTTAACCGATTTGACGTCGTCCTTAAAGCGACGCAAGGAGGCTATGGTTCCCTCGAAGATAACCGTGCCATCGCGTACGATGCGCACCTTATCATCGCGGCTGATTTCGCCTTCAACCACATAGCAACCGGCGATGGTACCGACCTTAGGTACCTTAAAGGTCTCTCGCACCTCGGCGATGCCGGTGTCCTCATCGACGATCTCAGGTGAGAGCAGACCAACGCGTGCGGCGTTGATATCTTCAATGGCCTGATAGATAACACGATACAGGCGAATGTCTACCTTTTCCTTCTCCGCTTGCTGGCGAGACTTGCCCGTCGGACGAACGTTGAAGCCGATGATGATGGCATCCGATGCCGCCGCCAAGGTGACATCGGTCTCGGTGATGCCGCCGACAGCGGAGTGGACGATGTTGATGCGGACCTCTGACTGATCCATCTTCTCAAAGGCATCTCGCAAAGCTTCGATAGAACCCTGAACGTCAGCCTTGACGATAAGGTTCAGATCGGTTTGCTTGCCTTCTTCGATGCGGTTAAAGAGGTCATCGAGGCTCATATGGGATGTGGTTTCCTGCTCGGCAAGACGAGCGCGCAAAGCCCTCTCCTCGGCCAGCTTACGCGCATCGCGTTCATCGGCGAAGACGCGGAATTCATCACCGGCGGTCGGCACGGAATTCAGACCCAAGATCTCCACCGGATCTGCCGGCGTCGCCGCATCCACATGCTCACCCCGCGGGTCGATGAGCGCACGCACACGACCATAGGAGCTGCCAGCGACCACATCACCCGTGCGCAAGGTGCCGCGCTGAACCAAGACCGTGGCCACCGGGCCACGTCCCTTGTCCAGATTAGCCTCAATGACAAAGCCAGACGCCTCAGCGTTAGGGTTGGCTTTCAGCTCAAGGACATCCGCCTGGAGCAAGATCGTCTCGAGCAGATCGTCAATGTAGAGATTCTTCTTCGCGGAGACATCCACGAACATATTCGAGCCGCCCCACTCCTCAGGAACTACCTCGTACTCGGTGAGCTCCTGACGCACGCGATCAGGATTGGCGCCGTCTTTATCGATCTTGTTTACGGCCACAACGATAGGCACTCCTGCGGCCTTCGCATGGTTGATGGCCTCAATGGTCTGAGGCATCACGCCGTCGTCAGCGGCGACCACCAAAACGATAACGTCAGTGACCTGAGCGCCGCGAGCACGCATGGCCGTAAAGGCCTCATGACCAGGAGTGTCGATGAAGGTGATCTGATGGTCGGCGATGTTTACCACCGAAGCGCCGATATGCTGGGTAATACCGCCCGCCTCGCTTTGAACGACACCGGTATGGCGAATGGCATCGAGCAGCGAAGTCTTACCATGGTCCACGTGACCCATAACGGTAACTACGGGTGGACGCGGTTTGAGATCCTCATCCGTGTCGTTGTAGACCACCGCGTAGGCTTCCTCAGGAGAGATCACGCGAACCTTGCGACCCAAATCATCGGCGATAAGCTCGATCAGATCATCGCTCATGGACTGGGTGAGCGTAAGAGGCTGGCCTAACAGGAACAGACGCTTGATGACGTCGTTGGGCTGAATTCCCAAGGCCTCGGCGAACTTGCTAACCGTCGCCCCTTGGGATATCTCCACCACAGAATCATCTAAGACCAGTTCAGGATCGAGACCGCGCTCCAAAGCCTCGAGCTCGGCCCGCTCACGAGCCTCCGCCTCGCGCTTTTCCTTGCGCTTGCGGCGCCTGCCCTCTCCTTCATGAGAGTTCGCAGCCGCAACCGCAGCGCGCGCCTCGGCCAAAATCTTGTCGCGTTGGAGCTTTTCAGCCTGAACGGCCATCTGGGCATAACGATCTTCACCCTCGCTTTCCTTGTTCTCCAACTCGGGAACCACCTGGACAGATGAACCTTTGGGGTGCTTATGCTGGTTGCGAGAGCCCTTACGACCTTGCCCCTGGGGCTTTTCGTTGGCAGGGGTCTGCTGGGCAGAACCCTGCTCCTCTATACGCTGTTTTTCCGCCTCGATCTGCGACAGTAAGGTGTTGAATTTCTTGCTGGGAGCGGTCGTCGGCACTGGAGTCGGCGCCTTTGGCGCGGGAGCTTGCTTGGATCCTTTCTTGGAGCCGCTACGACCACGAAGGGCCTCCTCCACCGCCTGCTTTTTAGCGACGTCGGCAGCAACCTGCTTAGCGCGGGCACGCTGCTCCGCCCCCTCTTTCTCCCTTCTGACCCGCTCTTTCTCGTTCTCGATCTGATTGACGAGACTTTCATAGGCAGAAGGCGCGGCAACAGGAGCCTGAGGTTTCACAGGCACGACGACCTCTTCGGTTTCCACCTCCACCGTATGCTCACCCTCTCGAGCGGCACGGGCAGCCTCGCGCTCCGCGAGCTCCTT
This sequence comes from uncultured Eggerthellaceae bacterium, assembly GCA_947632575.1. Lineage (GTDB taxonomy): Bacteria > Actinomycetota > Coriobacteriia > Coriobacteriales > Eggerthellaceae > CANRPV01. The sequence continues at coordinate 7,693 of CANRPV010000032.1, forward strand.
CTCACGAGCGGCACGACGAGCAGCCTCGGCTTCGACCCTTTTCTTCTCGGCCTCTTCCTGCTCCTTTTCAAGAGCAGCAGCCTCTTCGGCCTCAAGCTTTCCAGCCCGCTGCTTAATCTCGGGAGAGAGGTTTTTGCGAACCTTCTCCACATAGGCGTCCGCAAGAACGCTGGCATGGGATTTAGCGGGAATCTTCATCTCGCGCAAACGATCCAGCAGCTCCTTGCTGCTCATATCGAATTCTTTTGCCAATTCATGGACGCGCATGCTGGCCATTTATCACTCCTCGCTTGACGTCGCCGCGCACGCAGCGCGGGACAGGTCTTGGGCAATACGGTCGAGAGATCTATCATCTACAGTCACCCGGAGAGCCCGCTCTAACCTGCGGTTTTTCCGGGCAGCCATAAGGCAATCAAGAGAGCATACATAAGCCCCACGGCCAGGCAAGCGTCCCGTGGGGTCGAATTGCACGTCGCCTTCCGCCGTCCGCACAAGACGATAGAGCTCCTTTTTGGAGTCCTGACGATCGCAGCCGATGCAGCTGCGCTGGCTTCGAACGGAGGAGACGCCTGCCATCAACTCTCCTACTGATTCTCTTGAGCGGCGTGAATACCGCAATAACGGCTGTTGGGTCGAGCGTGATTGCGGCAGCGGGTGCCATCCTCGCTCACATAGGCGCACTGAAGTGAGCCCTCTTCTTCCTCTGGACTATCGTCGATCAGCATATTGTCACCGCTGAGCGGCTCACCCGCAAAGCTCGCGCTCTTGATATCGATGTGCCAACCGGTCAGACGAGCTGCCAAGCGCGCGTTTTGACCCTCTTTGCCGATAGCCAAGGAAAGCTGGTCATCAGGTACCACGACGGTGGCGTAGTGATTGTCCTCATCGATGCTCACGTGAGACACCTTGGCAGGAGAAAGTGCATTTGCCACGTAGACGGCCGGATCATCGCTCCACTGAATCACATCGACTCGCTCGTTGCGCAGCTCTTCAACCACCATACGCACCCGGCTTCCCTTAGGACCGACGCAAGCGCCCACCGGATCGAGATTGTCCTCTCGTGAGGCCACGGCAACCTTGGAACGAGCGCCAGGTTCCCGTGCGATGGATTTTATCTCCACCATACCGTCATAGATCTCAGGCACTTCGATCTCGAAGAGACGACGAATCAAGTCAGGATGGGTGCGGGACACCACAATGGGCGGACGAGCCTGGTCACCACGGGCACGGGGAGAATCCCCGTTAGGATCGCGCACCTCGATGATCAAGGTCTTGAGGCGTTGGTTATGACGATAATGCTCGCTGTTGGGACGCTCGTTGCGTTCATTGGGATAGCGGCGCACGTCATAATGGGGCAGTTCGGCCTCAACCCCTTCCCTGATCTTGATGATCGTGAAATCGGGGGTGCCCTGAAGCACGGTGCCGGTTACCAGATCGCCAACGCGATCGGAAAACTCCTCGTAGATGGACTGGCGACCAGCCTCGCGCACGATGGCCGCGATAACTCCCTTGGCGTTTTGAGCGGCGATGCGGCTCACGTCATCGGGAGTGACATCGCGTTCCTCGAATTCGCTGTACTCGCCGGTCTCCTCATCAGGCTCTCCCACCGGCACCAGCTCATAGACATAGATGCGTCCCGTCTGGCGATCGATGGTGACACGTGCGTCGTACTCCAAATCCAAGATGTGCTGATAGCTTCGTGCTAATGAAGCCTCCAGGCGCTCAATCAGGTAGAACTCATCGATCTTTCTCTCATGAGCAAGAGCCTGGAGAGCCTCGATCAATTCTGAAGTAGCCACGTTTTCTTTCCTTTCCTAGGAGCTAAAATCCACAGTGCCTTTCAGATGGGCACGTTTGATGTTCGTTAGAGGGAACGAATGAAGCTCGCCGTCCACGGAAAGCAGCACTGCGTCCTCCTCGGTACCCGCCAAAACGCCGGTCCAAGAACTCCTCCCGTCAACCGCCTCCACCGTCTTGAGATGAGCGGTCTCTCCCTGAAAACGAGCGAAGTGCTCGAGAGTCCGAAGCGGCCGATCGATGCCCGGCGACGAGACCTCAAGGGTGTAGGCGCCCGGGAACGGATCGATCTTGTCCATCAGATCGTTGATCCATGCCTGAGCCGAGGAGAGCACATCAAAGCTCACGCCATCGGGATGGTCGATGAACACTCTAATGGTGGGAGATTTCCTTCCACCAATGATATCCACGGTCACGATCTCGATGCCCTCTTGGGAAGCCCTCGGCGAAAGCGCATTCAAGAGCTTTGTCTCCATGGCTGTGAGCACGCTTTTCCTCCTTTGCTTCCCTAGAACAAAAGAAAGCGGGAACAAGCCCACTTTCTCGTCGTTCGAAAGTATGTCGCCATGCGGCGCTAACGTAGAATTTTTATACCATATTTCCAGCTAGCTTTCCAAGGGGGTTTCGGTAGGTTCCACCAAGCATCCATGAAGCTTTGGTGACCAGATGCGAGGAAACCCCCTCGGCATCATGCAAAGCCTAGGAGCGCGCTTAGTGGCGCTCGAAAAGCAGACGGTTCAAGGCGTTGAGGTAGGCCTTGGTGGAGCTCACGATGATGTCCCCATCTGCACCACGGCCTGTGAACATCTCGCCGTTGCCCGCCTTGACGCGAACGGTCACCTCGCCGAGGGCGTCGATGCCGCGAGTAACCGACTGCACCGAGAACTCGGTAAGGTCGTTTTCCACATCAACGATCTTATTGACCGCCTTATAGACCGCATCCACCGGACCGGTGCCATACTCACACGCCATGTGATCGACCCCGTGAGCGTCCTTCAACGTGACGGTAGCGGTCGGCGTGAGCGGGAAGCCGCAGCTGATCTGAACCGCAGAGAGGGTGTAGGTGGCGTTCTCGTCGTTACGATCACGCTCATTGATGAGGCTCTCCAGATCCTCGTCGTAGATTTCCTTCTTCTTATCGGCCAGATTGAGGAAGGCCTCATAGACCTGATCGAGTTCTTCCTTCTCCAGCTCATAACCCAGTTCCTCTAAGCGATGCTTTAACGCCGCGTGGCCGCTGCGAGCGGTAAGGACGATCTGGCTGGAACCGGCACCCACTTCCGCGGGATCGATGATCTCGTAGGTGTCACGCTTCTTCAAAACGCCATCCTGGTGGATACCGGAGGAGTGAGCGAAGGCGTTTGCACCCACGATAGCCTTGTTAGCCTGGACATTCATACCGGTTATGGAAGATACCAGACGACTAGCCTTCACGAATTCACGCGTGTTGATATCGGTATGAGCATCCAAATCCTCACCATGCATACGGATGGCCATGACCACTTCTTCCATGGCCGTGTTGCCCGCACGCTCGCCCAAACCGTTAATGGTGCATTCGATCTGGGTAGCGCCATTGCGCACGCCTTCCATGGCCAATGCGGTGGCCATACCCAAATCGTTATGGCAGTGGACGGCTACGGTGGCGTTTTCAATTCCCCGTACGTTTTCCATCAGATAACGAATGCGACGTCCGAAATCCCAAGGCAGCGAATAGCCTGTTGTGTCAGGGATATTGACGACCGTGGCGCCGGCGTCGATAGCGGCCTGAATGACCTTGACCAAGAAATCGAAGTCGGAACGGCCGGCATCCTCGGCGTAGAACTGCACGTCCTCTACGTAGTTTTTCGCATAGGCGACGCAGTGGGAAGTAGCCTCAAGCACCTGCTCAGGAGTCATGCGCAACTTATCGCGCATGTGGCTTTCGCTCACGCCCAAGCCGGTGTGAATGCGAGGACGCTTTGCGTCTCTCAAAGCCTCGGCCGCCACATCGATGTCCTTATCCCGAGCACGCGTCAGACCGCAGACCACCGCGTCATCGCCGGCCAACTCCGAAATGCGCCGAACGCTCTCGTCCGCTTCGCTCGTGATCTCGGAATAGGCATAGGGCAGACCGCCCGCTTGCCCCGAGGTTTCCAGCC
>CANRPV010000033.1 GCA_947632575.1 uncultured Eggerthellaceae bacterium
GAGGGAGGAGATCGTGGAGGTGAAATCATCGCCGAGGGTACGCCGGAGGAAGTCGCGCAGAATACGCGTTCTTATACCGGAGCGTTCATCGCTCGCTGCTTAAAGGCGCTATAATGAGCCTATGGCTAAAGCCTCAAGGGAAAAGATCGCCCTCGTCGTTTTCTTGGTGCTCGTAGTTGTTTTCGGCGCTGCTCTATTCGGCTATTTTTTCACCGCCCGCTCATGGAATGTTGCTGCCTCGAAAGTGGATGACACGCTGGGGCAGATGAACGGCTATACCGTCATCGTCTATCCTGGTACCACCGAAAACGATACGCTTTGGGATTCATTGGAAGACATTGTGGCCCCTCCGGAGTCCGAGTCTGAATCCGATCTTGAGACAATTTCCAATTCCGCATCTGAACTGGTGTCCGAGTCTGAGCTTGATCCTGAGTTTGACCCCGAGCTCGAACCTGAGTTTGAGCCGGGAGTTGAATCTGATCTTGGACCGGAAACTGAGCCGGGAGTTGAACCTGATCTTGTGTGGGGGCATGAGTCTGAGCCGGGGTCTGAGTCTAATTCCGAAATCAGTTCATCGGGTGATTCTGACCAAAAGCTCTATCTTTCGGCCGTGCGCAGCTCCTATGAGGAAAAAGGAGCATCGGTTCTCAGTCTGAACACGTTGGACACGGCACGCTATCACAAGCCTCAAATCACCGAAGCCGGTGGTGTGAAGGTGGGAATCTATGCCATCGATACCTACACATCATCCAAGCAACTGGCAATCTACCAGCAACAGCTTCGCGATCAGGGAGCCCAATACGTGCTCTGCATCACGCCAAAAGCCTCTCTTCTGCAAAGCTATGATCACACCAATATCGTACTGGTAACTGAGGATGATCCCGAACTGAGTCCCTATGGAAAAAATATCGGCGATGCCTTCCTTGTGGAGACACCGCCGATGGGTTCAATTGGGGTTGTAATTATTACCTCAACGGGTGTGGTTTCAGCTAACGTAGTCGATAGTCTCTAAACAATTCGGCTCTCAATCAGCTTAACCATCAGCTCAAATTCTTTCTGCCTGAACCGTGGTTTAGCAAACCCCCTGGTTTAGCAAACCTCCTAGGTTAGCAAACCCCCTGGGCTAGCATAGCGCTGGCCACTTTCTCGAAACCTGCGATATTGGCGCCAAGCACGAAGTTGCCTGCGTGATTGTACTGGCGAGCAGCATCGCGGGTGTCATGATAAATGGTGACCATGATGTTCTTGAGTTTGGCGTCGACCTCATCGAAGGTCCAAGACAGACGCTCGGAGTTCTGAGACATCTCGAGGCCGGAGGTGGCTACGCCGCCAGCGTTGGCAGCTTTGCCAGGCAAAAAGACGATCTTGTTCTTCTGGAGATACTGGGTAGCATCAACTGTGGTAGGCATGTTTGCGCCCTCAGCCACGATGGAGCATCCGTTTGCCACCAGAGTCTTTGCATCTTCTAGGTGCAGCTCATTTTGGGTGGCACAAGGCAAAGCGATGTCGCAAGGAATCTTCCAGACGCCAGCACCCTCGTGGTACTCGACGTTTACGCCTTTACGACGCTCAGGATAGACCGAAAGACGGCCGCGCTCAACTTCTTTAATCTGCTTTACCAGCTCCACATCAACGCCAGCCGGGTCGTAGATCCAACCGGTGGAGTCGGACATGGTAAGCACCTTGGCGCCCATCTGACCAGCTTTTTGAGCCGCATAGATGGCTACATTGCCGGCGCCGGAGATGTCGATGGTCTTGCCCTCGAGACCTTCGTCGATGCAACGGAGATGCTCTTCCACGATATAGATAAGACCATAGCCGGTGGCCTCGGTACGGGCAAGAGAGCCGCCAAAGGAAAGGCCCTTGCCAGTCAGGATTCCGGCGAAGGTATCGGTGATGCGCTTGTATTGACCGAACATGTAACCGATCTCGCGGGCACCGGTGCCGATGTCACCAGCAGGGACGTCGGTGTCAGGGCCGATATGGCGATAGAGCTCGGTCATGAATGACTGGCAGAAACGCATGACTTCGCCGTCAGACTTGCCCTTGGGATCGAAGTCGCTGCCGCCCTTGCCGCCGCCCATAGGCAGAGTAGTCAGGGCATTTTTGAAGATCTGCTCAAAGCCGAGGAACTTGATAATGCTCAGGTTCACTGAAGGATGGAGACGAAGACCGCCTTTGTAGGGGCCGATGGCAGAGTTGAATTGAACACGGAATCCGCGATTCACCTGGACTTTGCCATTGTCGTCAACCCAAGGGACCCGAAACATGACGGTGCGCTCCGGTTCGACGATGCGTTCGAGAAGTCCCGCCTTCTCATACTCGGGGTGAGCCTTCAAAGAGGGCTCAAGAGACTCTAGAACCTCAGTGACAGCCTGAATAAACTCTGGCTGATTGGGGTCTTTGGCTTTTACCTGCTCAATAATTTTCTGTGCGTAGCTCAAAAGATCCTCCTTCAATGATGGGCGCAGGGGTGCCATAGATTCAAAACGGGTCTTCGAAAAAACGGGTCTTCGAATGGTCTTGTCGTGCACCCAAATCGCATATTATAGCTTTCCTTGGGTGAGCGGAACTTTTAAATAAGGAATTGAATGACTTGGAGATTCAAGGTCAAGCTAAACATTTCGCGGCTTTATGAGAGGGAACCGCTCGATGCGTATGGTGGGATTGGGACTTTTGGTCTCGGTGTCATCAAGTGAGCAGGCGATAACCTCATCAAGAAGGCGCGCAAGATCCTTTCCCGTAAGGAGAGAAGCTATGCCGCTTTCAGCGAGGGGGACGAACTGCGGCCAATTGCGCATATAAAGTCTCAGTAAAAGAGCTCGGCGGTCCGCATGCCGACCCCGGACGGAGATGATCGTGTATTCGTGAATGTGGGCGTATTCGTCAGCGGTCAAGCCGATTTTTTCGTACCATTCGGGAACGTTTTTCACGGACTCGTCTGCGAAAAACTTTTTGATCTCTCCGGAACCGGCCAAGGGATAGGGTGGCAGGTTATAGCCCTGACTGCGGGCGAAATGGTAGATAAATTGAGAGGCATTTCCCACTTGAGCGCGATCACCTAAAACGAGAGAGGCGACGGGGAAGAGTCGGTAGATGCTGAAATAGCCCGCTTCGTATTCGGTCTTGAGCAGCTCGATTAATCCTGCGAACGCATGATCAAAAACCTCTGAATCCGTCTGCTCCGGCTCGGCCATGACAATAGTCCTTGGTTGAATCTCTTACCTTCCGCTATTATGCCACGGAGCTCGTGGAAAGAGTACGTCTCCATCGCTGACCTTGGAAGAGTTCTTAGGGTCTTTGCTATACTGACTTATACTGGCGCCAATAAAATTTGCAGGGAAGATTCGGCTTAAAACGGGCGATAAAGCTTCGCATGAGTAGGTAGACCATAACGATTAGCGATATCGATAAGTCAAGCTATGTCTCAAAATCATTCAGAGCGATTAGAGAAGATCAAGGAAGAGTTGGCAAGCGTACCTACCTTGCCAGGTGTCTATCTTTGGAAGAATGCCGCTGGCGAGGTCATCTACGTTGGTAAGGCCAAGCAGCTGCGGGCGCGCATGCGTCAGTATGTCAACTTTCAGGATGAGCGGGCCAAGATACCGCTTTTAGTGGATCAGATCGCTTCGTTTGACTATATCGTCACCGAAAGCGAACACGAATCCCTTGTGCTCGAGAAAAATCTCATCAACGAATACACACCTTATTTCAATGCCGATTTCAAGGATGACAAGTCATATCCTTTTATCGCTTTGACCAAGGGAGACCCTTTTCCCGCGATTAAGTACACGCGTGAAAAGCACAACCCTCAGACCCGCTATTTCGGGCCCTATACCGATGGACGCGCCGCGAAGGAAATGATCCATACCGCTCGCAGAGTGGTTCCGCTCTGCGCGGCTACCTGCGCTGATTGGCGCCAATTGAATCGGCGCCTGGAAAAAGATCCCCTCGCACTTCTTAAGCGCGATAGCCGTCCTTGCTTTGATGCTCATGTGGGACTGGGTCCAGGGGCTTGTTGTGGAGCTATCACCCAAGAAGAATATCAGGAGTCCATCAAGCGGATCGAGCGCTTCCTTTCGGGCCATCACCAGGAGTTTATCGATGAGCTGGAAGCCGAGATGCTCGAAGCCGCCGAGGCCTTGGACTTTGAGCGCGCCGCGCGTATTAAGGGGCGTATCGACACCATCAACTCGCTGCAGTCAAAGCAGCATGCGGTTTCTTCGCGCAGTCTCGATGCCGACGTCATCGGCATCTATCGCGAGGAGACGGTCGCCGGCGTTCATGTCTTTATGGTGCGCGAGGGCAGAATCAAAAACTCCAATGAATTTGTTCTTAATCGAGGTAAAGATATTCCCGACGACGATCTTCTCCATATGTTTTTGCTGCGCTACTACGATGCGACGACCTCTATTCCTCATGAGGTGATCGTACGGCGATCACCTGACGACGCAGAGGCCATGCAGGCATGGCTTACGGAGAAGCTCGAATCTTCCCATGGGGCCAAGGTGCGTTTCACGGCGCCGCTCAAAGGGGAGAAGGCGGAGTTGGTGGCCTTGGCGGAAACGAACGCGAAGCATACGCTCATGCGTTACAAAGTGCGCACCAACTACGATGTGAAGCGGGCGAATGAGGCGCTTTTGCAACTGGAGAGCGCTCTTGCCTTACCATCGCCACCACTGCGTATCGAATGCTTCGATATTTCTACGATCCATGGCTCCTATACGGTGGCCTCTATGGTGGTATTTACCAATGGAAAACCTGATAAGAGCCAATATCGGCGATTTAAGATCAAAACTCCCTTGACCGAGGCCAATGACTTTCTCAGCATGGAGGAGGTGCTGTCTCGTCGCTATGCTCCAAAGCGAATGGCCGATGAGCGCTTCGGATCTAAACCCGATCTTGTCATTCTCGATGGAGGTAAGCCCCAGCTCACTGCCGCGTTGGCAAGTTTTAAAGAGTTGGGTATCGACGACATCGGTCTTGCGGGACTAGCTAAGCGGGATGAGGAGCTCTTTGTGCCATGGCAGGATAGCGGACCGGTGGTGCTGCCCAGCGGATCGGCCTCTCTTTATCTGGTGAAGCAAATTCGCGATGAGGCCCATCGTTTCGCCATTACCTATCATCGGAATCTTAGGGGTAAAGGCATGACGGCCTCTATTCTCGATGAGGTCGCGGGACTTGGCCCGGTACGAAAGAAAGCGCTGCTTAAGGCCTTCCGCTCTTTCAAGAACCTGAAAGCGGCCAGTTTGGAGGAGATACAAGCCGCTAAGGTGATACCTGACGAGGTAGCGCGCGAACTGGTTTGTGTGTTGAAGTCCTATAATGATTCCCAGGAGAATAGTTCTGAGGAAAAAGGCTCCCGGGAAAGTGAGCCTCTGGATAACGAAATACAGGATTTATGAAGTCCAGTAGAGTTTAGCGGAGCCCAATAGAGTCCAGCGGAGCCCGGTGGAGCCCAATAGAGTCCAGCGGAGCCCGGTGGAGCCCAATAGAGTCCAGCGGAGCAATAGAGTCCAGAAGAGTCCAGAACGGTCCAGAAGAGAAAAGGATGCATCCGATGTCACAGACCTCCCAAGATCTCGAGAACATGCCTGATTTGGTGATTATCACCGGGCTTTCAGGTGCTGGCCGAACCGAAGCCATGCACGTCTTTGAGGATCTTGGCTACTTTTGCGTCGATAACCTTCCTCCAAGCATGATCATGGATCTGGTTCAGTTAGAGGGTATGACTCAGGAAAGCGGTGATCGCCGTCATCTCGCCGTGGTCTGTGACTCCCGCAGTGGTAACTATTTCAGCTCTCTGATGTCTGAACTCGATAAACTCAATGACGCGGGTATCAAGTACAAGATGCTGTTCCTCTACGCTGATGATGAGAAACTGGTGGCCCGCTATAAATCCTCGAGGCGTCGGCACCCTCTTCATACCGAAGGTTCAACCATCGCCCAAGGCATCCAAAGGGAGCGCCTGCTCACGGAGACCATTCGCGAAGCATCGGACTATGTCATCAACACGAGCGACATGCTGCCTCAGCAGCTGCGCTCAACCATTCGCGATTTGTTCAGTTCGGCCACCGAGCGCAGCGGTCTTTCCGTCACGGTCTATTCGTTTGGATTTAAGCATGGAGCACCCGTCGACGCTGATCTGGTGATGGACGTTCGCTTTTTGCCAAATCCCTATTGGGTCGAAGAGTTACGTCCCTATACGGGTCTTGATGCCCCGGTGAGGGACTTTGTTATGTTGAGGGATGAGACCATCGAGTTCAACAAGCGCTGGCATGCATTGCTCGATGTGCTCATGCCTGGTTATGTGGCTGAAGGCAAACAACAGCTTGCCATCGCCGTCGGCTGCACGGGAGGACAGCACCGAAGTGTCGCGTTGGCCGAGTCCACGGGGGATTATCTCAAGTCGAAAGGCTATCGGGTGAGTGTGGCTCATAGGGACATGAAGTTGGCCGAAGGCTATGGACGAGACCATGCCAAGGAATTGGAGGAATAGGAGCTTTGGCTAAAGCGCTGCATCCTTTTCGCATAGATCCCTCGGTGACGGGAATTTTTCCCGCCCTGGGCGATGAGGCTCTGATCGGGGAAGAGAAGTCTGACGCGCCTTCGATTCCGCCCATAAAAGCGGTGGTGGTCGGAGGAGGAACTGGCGCGCCGGTATCCATCCGCACGCTTTTGGACATCGGGGCTGAGACCAGCGCCATCGTAGCTATGGCCGATGATGGGGGATCAACGGGGCTTTTGCGCGAAGAAGCCAACGTAACGCCTCCGGGTGACGTGCGCAAATGCCTGACCGCTTTCGCCCGTAATCCTCAAGATCCTCTAGTGCGGGTGTTCAAATACCGATTCGCCGTTGGGAAACCTGCTCTTGGCCGGGCTGGAGGATGCCTGCGGATCGTTTCCTGAAGCCATCGCCATCTGCGAAAAGCTCCTTGATGCTCGTGGGCACGTATATCCTTCAACGCTCAGTTCGGTGCATCTCGAGGCGCTTACCTGTGATGGACGCTTCATTCAGGGTCAAGCCGTGTCATCTCATTCCCATACTGCCTTAAACAAGGTGCGTCTTGTTTCCGACTCGGGACCTATACAAGCCTATGAGCCGGCTCTTGAAGCCATCGAGGACGCTGATCTTGTGGTGCTCGGCCCAGGATCGCTTTTCACATCCATCATTCCGAATCTTTTGGTCCCTGGCATCATCGATGCGATAAGACGGTCGCAGGCAACGGTGGTCTTTGTCTGCTCCATCGCTGATGTGCAAGGGGAGACCTGGGGGCTTACCGCAAAAGAGCACCTTCAAGCCCTCTATGATCACGGTATGAGAGGACTTATCGACTACGGGCTTTTCCATTCGAAAATTCCTCTGAGACAACCCAGCCCCAATGACGAGACGTTCAACAAAGCGCTCGGCCCCATTGATGAAGGTGACGCTCCGTCCTCGCGTGATGCTGAAGATGGCGGTCTTGGCGTGCGGCCTGTGGTTATCAACTACCGAGACGTCCAGTCCATTAAATTCGATGGGGTGGTGGCCATGGTACGAGATTTCGGCGATGAGAACTATCCCACCTGGCACTCTCCTGCGGCTTTGCGTCAGGCCTTTGTCGATGTGATTAACAACAGGCGTCCCCGTGTGGCGTCAAGTGGATACTAGGGTGGTTTTGTGTCTTTCACCTCACAGGTCAAGGATGAATTAGCCCACGCTCCCGCGATCTGCTCTCACTGCGAGCGGGCGACGTTAGCGGCGCTCATTCGCATTGAGGGATCTCTTTTTTTGAGCGGATCAGGCCGTTATCGTATGGAAATCACCACGGACTCGGCCTCGGTGGCGCGCTTGATCATTCGCCTACTTCATTCTCAGTACGATGTGAAAACTGAGCTTACGGTAAGACGCAGTGTGCTGCACAAAACGCCCAACTATCTTATCGAGATTCCTTCCCAGAAAAACCTCGAACCTAGCTTGAGGGATCTGGGTATTTTGGCCGCTGACGGCGGCATCGAGATGGGAATCGATCCGCGATTGGTCACCAAAAGCTGCTGCGCCGCGGCCTATATGCGCGGAGCCTTTTTGGGCAGCGGTTTCATATCTAATCCCAAAAGTGACTTTCATTTCGAGATTACTGTTGAAAACGACGCCTTGGCTCAGGGGCTCGTGGATCTGATGGCTGAAAAGGACATTCACGCCAAGATCATGCAGCGCCGTCATTCTTCCATGGTCTATCTCAAAAGTGGCAACGCCATCATGGAGTTTCTGGCATTTGTCGGTGCCCATCAATCGGCGTTGCTTCTTGAGCAGGAACGCGTCGTGAAAAGCGTACGCAATGACGTCAACCGCCAGATAAACGCCGAGGTGGCTAACCAGCAGAAGGCCTCTCATGCCGCGGTTGATCAGCTTTTCGCCATTCGCACGGTTCTGGAACACTATGGGATGGAGCACCTACCGCCCGCACTTCAGGAGTTCATTCGTCTGAGAGTGACCTATCCCGATGCCACCTTGGCCGAGCTTGGAGCTTACGCATCGCCGCCACTTTCTAAATCCGCTGTCTATCATCGGGTGCGGCGAATCGAGGCTATGGCGAAAGAGGCTGAAAACAGAGGCTGAAAGCAAAGAGCTATCTTTTAAGTGAAGGCTCTTTGATAAGGGACGACAGATCACCGACTTTCCGGTCATGAACGCTTATCTTGTGGCAAAATAGGCTACGTATGTAATGCCGAATAAGGCTTAAGGCCGTTGAGATAGAGACGGTCCTGAGGAAAGGGGCTTTTATGGCAGTAAAAGTTGGTATTAATGGTTTTGGACGCATCGGTCGCCTTGCTTTCCGCGCTATGGCGAAGGATCCGGATATCGAGGTTGTCGCAGTAAACGACCTTGGTGATATCCCCACCATGACCCATCTTCTTAAGTACGATTCCGTTCATGGAAAGGGATTTGAGAAGGTAGAGGCCACCGAAGACGGTTTTGTAGCCGACGGCGTCCATGTAAAGGTGCTCTCCGAGCGCGATCCTAAGGATCTTCCTTGGGGCGAGCTGGGCGTTGAGGTTGTTGTCGAGTCCACCGGCATCTTCCGTTCCGCCGAGCAGTGCCAGGCACATCTCGATGCGGGCGCTAAGAAGGTCGTTATCTCCGCTCCTGGAAAGAACGAGGACATCACCATCGTCATGGGCGTAAACGATGATCAGTATGATCCGGAGAAGGACAACATCATCTCCAACGCTTCTTGCACCACCAACTGCCTAGCTCCTTTCGCCAAGGTGTTGCTGGATAACTTTGGCATCAAGCGTGGCTACATGAACACCATCCACGCATACACCAACGATCAAAAGATCCTCGACCTTCCTCATAAGGACCTTCGTCGTGCTCGTGCAGCTGCCATGTCCATCATCCCCACCACCACTGGCGCCGCCCGTGCGGTAGCCAAGGTGCTTCCTGCTCTCGATGGCAAGCTTGATGGTTTCGCCACTCGCGTTCCGGTACCTGACGGCTCCATGGTTGACCTGACTGTTGAGCTCGAGAAGCCCGCAACGGTTGAGTCCATCAACGCCGCTATGAAGGCCGCCTCCGAGAACGAGCTCAAGGGCATTCTCGAGTACACCGAGGATCCCATCGTCTCCATCGACATCGTCGACAATGCTCATTCCTCCATCTTTGATGGTGGTCTTACCATGGTACTCGGCGGTGAAGGCACCTTCGTGAAATGCGTTGCCTGGTACGACAATGAGTGGGGCTACTCAAACCGCATTGCTGACCTGGTGAAGATTCTCCTGTAAAGCTCTGCGTTTTCGGTAGAAATCCTGCGCCGTCTGAGCACCTTTGCCGTGCCGCTTGAAGTTGCGAAGATCGAATTGCGGTCTGAGGGAGCTTCAAGGGCCGGAGAGGTTTCAGGCGGCGCTCTCTTTTAAGATCATAGATTGTAAGGAAGAGGTGTCATTTTGGCTGACATAAAAACCATCGACGAGCTTGACGCACAAGATAAACGCGTGCTCGTGCGTGTGGACTTCAACGTGCCCATCAAAGACGGGAAAGTGCAAGACGATACCCGCATTCGCGCGGCGCTTCCCACCATCAAGAAGCTGCTTGATGATAACGCCGGCGTGATTTTGATGAGTCATCTGGGACGTCCTTCGGGTGAGGGCTACGAGGAGGCCTTTTCACTCAAACCCGTCTCCGAATATCTGGGCACTTTGATTGATGCCGATGTGCTCTTTGCCACCGACACCGTTGGTGAGGACGCCAAGGCCAAGGCCGCCGCGCTCAAGCCAGGACAGGTATTAGTGCTTGAAAACCTTCGTTTCGACAAGCGCGAGAAGAAAAACGATCCCGAGTTCAGCCAGGAGCTGGCTTCACTTGCTGACGTGTACGTAAACGACGCCTTCGGATCGGCCCATCGCGCCCATGCCTCGACGACCGGCGTGGCAAGCTATCTGCCTGCTTATGCGGGCTATCTGATGTATCGCGAGGTTTCGACTCTGACGAGCATGCTTGATGATCCCAAGCGTCCGTTTGTGGCCATCCTCGGTGGTTCTAAGGTATCGGATAAGATCAAGGTCATCGACGCATTGCTCGATAAGGCCGATGTGCTGATCATCGGCGGTGGCATGTGCTTCACCTTCCTGCTCGCCGAATCCAAAGAGGTAGGCAAGTCCTTAAAGGAAGAGGATTGGGTAGATCGCGCCGCTGCAATGATTCGCAAGGCTGAGGAAAAGGGAGTCTCTCTGCTGCTGCCCACCGACGTGGTTGTAGCTGACGCGGTAAGCGAGGATGCCACCACCGAAGTGGTGTCGGTCAACGATATCCCCGCTGACAAGATGGGCCTGGACATCGGTCCTGAGACCGCTGAGACCTATGCTGCCGCCATCGCTGGCGCCGCATCGGTGTTCTGGAATGGTCCTATGGGCGTCTTTGAGATGAAGCCCTTCGAAGCTGGCACCAAGGCGGTGGCTGAGGCGGTCGCCAACAATACGGCAGCTGACACCATCATCGGCGGTGGCGATTCCGTGGCAGCCGTGAACAAGTTTGGTCTGGCTGACAAGATGACATTTATTTCGACTGGCGGCGGTGCCTCGATGGAACTGGTTCAGGGCGAAGCGCTGCCGGGCGTTGAAGCCCTTAAGGAGTGATGAGAATGGCTTCTCCTCTTAAGACTAGGCGGATGTCCAAAAAGGCGCCGATGCCGAAAAAGTCTTTGATTGCCGGCAACTGGAAGATGAATAACACGATCGGTGAGGCGGTCGTGTTAGCACAAGAGCTCGTCAACAACATGGACAAGAGCTGGAAGAAGTCGGTGGAAGTGGCGGTTATTCCTCCGTTCATCGACATCAAGCCGGTGAAGAACGTCTTCGATTTTGAACACCGCAAGATCGCCGTTGGCGCGCAAAACGTTTACTATCAGCCCGATGGCGCCTTTACCGGCGAAATCTCCGTCCGTATCGAGACGGCGCAGCTGCTGAGCAAGAGCCTGCGGCCGCTGCCCGAAAAGTTTCACGGCCTGACCAACGTAGAGCAGCGCTACCGCCAGCGGTAT
>CANRPV010000034.1 GCA_947632575.1 uncultured Eggerthellaceae bacterium
ACTCATGAGATGCCGTCGTTGTTCCTGCCCTTCCTCGGGCTTATCTGCGGCATCTGCGCCATCCAGATCGTGATCTGCATTTTGAACGCGATCTACCTCTTGAAGGTTGAGGGTAAGCTTGCGGTGGTTTCCAACTCAAGCTTCATGTGGAAAGTGCTTCATCTGCCGATGGTGTTCTACTCCCAGAGAAACATCGGAGACATCAATCAGCGTGCCTCGAGCTCCGCCGCCGTGGCGAGCCAGATGGTGGGTGTGCTCGCACCGCTCATCATCGATTTTTTGATGCTTCTCATCTACCTGGTGATCATGTTCACCTATTCATGGTTGCTTTCGCTTATCGGCATCGCCTCGGTGGTCGCAAATCTTTTGGTGGCTCGTTTCATCTCCGCCAAGCGCGTGAATATCACGCGCGTACAGATGCGCAGCCAAGCCAACCTCTCGAGCGCCACCGTAGGCGCCATCGACATGATCGAGACGCTTAAATCTGCCGGCGCTGAGCAGGGTTATTTTCAACGTTGGAGCGGTTATCAGGCCAATGCCAATGCCCAGCAGACGCGCTTCACTAAAACCGACGTGCGCCTGACGCTCATCCCGCAGATGGTGACCTCCTTTGCCAACATCGCGGTGTTGGTAGCCGGCCTTTGGCTTACCTTCCAAGGCCAGTTCACCATCGGCATGATCTTAGCCTTCCAAGGATACCTCGCAAGTTTCGTGACGCCTGCTCAAAACCTCACGGGAGCCATGCAGGCGTTTCAGGAGATGCGCACCTCCATGGAGCGCATCCAGGATGTCATGGACTATCCCGAGGACTCGCTTTCTCGTGATGATGGGGAAGATGAGTTCACCGAAAGGGGAGCGGATGTCGTTGATGCCGGTGCCGCAGGCGAGGGTACGAACGCGGATGGTGCCGGTGCCGCAGACGCCGGTGCCGCAGGCGCGGGTGCGACCGCTGCAGGTGTCCGTGGTCTTGCCAAACTGCGCGGTGGTGTAGAGCTCGATCACATCACCTTTGGCTATGGGCCTCTTGACCCGCCACTGATCGAGGACTTTTCGCTTTCGGTCAAACCCGGCGGCTCGGTGGCCTTTGTCGGCGCCTCCGGGTCGGGCAAATCTACGCTTTCCAAGCTTATCAGCGGTCTTTATCGACCTTGGGAAGGCGACATTCGCTTTGACGGCACGCCTATGGCTGATATCCCGAAGGATGTGCGCACGGGTTCGGTCGCCGTCATCGACCAGGACATCATCCTCTTCAACGATACTATCTCGAACAATATTCGTTTGTGGGACGATTCCATCGAAGATTACGAAGTGATTTTGGCTGCTCGTGATGCCTGCATCCATAACGTCATCATGGAAAAGGATAGCGGCTACGAACACGAGCTTCTCGATGGTGGTGGAGATCTTTCCGGAGGCGAGCGTCAACGTCTTGAGATCGCACGTGCTCTTGCCCAGGATCCGACGGTATTGATCATGGACGAGGCCACAAGCGCTTTGGATGCGAAGACCGAGCTTGAGGTCATGCGTTTCATTAAAAACCGCGGGATTACGCTGATAATCATTGCCCATCGTCTTTCTGCTATTCGCGACTGCGATGAGATCGTCGTGTTGGACGGCGGGCATGTGGTTGAGCGCGGTACCCATGAGGAACTCTATGCGGCTGGCGGCTTTTATGCGCAGCTCATCGCGACGGAATAGAGAGGTGCGCGATGGGTTGGTTTGAGAATCAAATCGAGGAACGCAGGAGCGCCGACGCGGCTCGGCTCGACGCTGCGCTGCAGAAACTCACCAGTGCCGTAACCGGCCGCGAGGTGATTTCGGCGACCGATGCGGCGATTCAGGCTAAAAGTGCGCTTGAGGCGATCCTTGCTTTCTACGGCTTTAAAACCAAGGAAGCCCCCCGTAATCTCAAGACGCTCCAGGAGCTTATGGATTTCCATACCCGTCCCACCGGTATCATGTATCGGCAGGTACGGCTCACGCCCGGTTGGCACAAAGACGCCATAGGCCCCATGCTTGGTTTCACCTCAGAGGGCGCACCCGTGGCGCTCATCCCTGGAAACCGCGGTTACCACTATAACGATCCCACCACGGGTACCACGGTTCATGTGAGCGCCCAAAACGAAAGCACTTTGAAGGAAGAGGCCTACTGCTTCTATCGGCCGCTTCCCTCGGGCGAACTTTCTGTGCGCACGCTTCTCGCCTTTATGGCGAAGACCCTTTCCAAACGCGACTATTCGCTGATCTTTGGTCTGTCGATCATTGTTTCTCTGCTCGGTCTTGTGTTGCCGATTGTGAATAAGATCATCTTCGGGCCTGTGATCCTCGCCGATGACGTCATCATCCTGATACCGGTATTCATGCTTCTCATCGGCGTGCAGTTTTCTCAGATTCTTATCACCGGTGTTCGCACGATCATCATGAGCGCTGTCGGTACGAAATTGAGTGTGAACATAGAGGCCGCCGTGATGATGCGTGTGCTTAGACTTCCGGCGAGCTTCTTTAAGAAATACAGCCCCGGCGATCTGATGATGCGTGTTCAAGGGGTTACCGATGTGATGATGACCTTGACGCAAACGGTTATCGGCAGCGTGCTCACGGCGCTCTTCTCGCTTGTCTATATCGGCCAGATCCTCGTGATCGCTCCCGCGCTCGCACTTCCGGCTTTCATCATCATCCTGCTCACATTCGCTGTGACGATGATCACTGGTCTTGTGCAGGTGTCGGTCTCGCGCAGAACGCTCAATCTTTCCGTCAAGCTCTCAGGCTGGCAGTACGCGCTGTTATGTGGCGTGCAGAAGATAAAGCTCTCGGGTGCTGAATCACGAGGATTCGCCACCTGGGCCGAGCGCTATGCGCCTATCGCCAAGCTCACCTACAATGGTCCTCTGCTTGCACGTTTGGCTACGCCGCTTGCGCTTATCGTCTCGCTTATCGGTACGATCGTCATCTATGTCATCGCCTTTGGGGGCGGGGTTTCGGTGGCAGACTACATGGCCTACACGGCGGCCTTCGGCATGGTGACCGGTGCCTTCCAAGCGCTTTCCCAAGCGGTGCTTATGATCGCCGCCATCCAGCCTCAGCTTGAGATGGTGGAGCCGATCCTTAAGACCGTGCCTGAGGTGAATGAGAATCGCCCCGTTATGGAGCGGGTGTCGGGCATGATCAACGTGGACAATGTCACCTTCTCCTATGGCGATGGCCAGCGCCCCGTGCTCGAAAACGTTTCACTTTCGATCAAACGCGGCCAGTACGTTGCTATTGTCGGCAAGAGCGGCTGCGGGAAATCAACCCTCGTGCGGCTGCTTTTGGGATTTGAGAAGCCCGATCGAGGTGCCATCTACTACGACGGGCGCGACATCTCTTCGGTGGATGTGGCCAGCCTGCGCAAGCACATCGGCGTTGTTATGCAAAACGGCAAGCTTTTTGCCGGAGATATCTTCAATAACATCGTCATCAGCGCGCCGCAGCTGACCATGGATGATGCCTGGGCGGCCGCTGAGATGGCCGGCATCGCCGATGATATCCGCAAGATGCCCATGGGGATGCACACGATGGTATCCGAAGGAGGCGGCGGAGTATCAGGTGGTCAGCGTCAGCGCCTCATGATCGCGCGCGCCATCGCACCTAAGCCGAGTATTCTTATCTTCGATGAGGCCACCAGCGCCCTCGATAACATCACGCAGCGCGTTGTTGCCGACTCGCTCGATGAACTCAAGTGCACACGTATCGTTGTGGCACATAGGCTTTCGACTATTAGGACCTGTGACCGGATCGTTCTTTTGGAAGACGGTGGAATCGCCGAAGACGGCACCTATGACGAACTCATCGCCGCGCATGGCAAGTTCTACGATCTTGTCCGCCGCCAGCAATTAGAGGATGAATAACACGTAGATACTTAAGCTCGCTTAAGTATCTACGTACGAAGTGCGTTTCAGTACGTACGTAAGTAATAGTGCGCTTTACCTTGTGAATTGTGCTTGCTTGCTTTGCGCTTGATTGCTTTCGGGAGATAAAGCGCGTTTTAGATACAGATTACTTTTATATTACGTTAGGAGATATATCTGACCTTGTTCTTCGACAGGGATCCGTTTTCGCAGTAGTAGCCGAAATTATCCGGTCTACCATCGGCGATCCATGTATTCCGCGCCAAGGCGCCATCCTCATCATAGACATTGTGTAAAAGCCAGTCTTCGAAGGTGAGCTTGGTAAGTCCTTCATCAAGATCGCTTTGATAGCATTCATTCCACGATGTCTCAAAAGACATATCCCAGTAGCCTTTTCCGCCTGCGACAGCGGCTAATTCTTCATCCGCGAGTTTGCGAGATGCGCTCGGATTATTCGTGTTTTCACTCATGGGTTTTGCCTTTCTCAAATCTATAGTCTGAAGAAGCTCAAATGGCTCAATGTTAGGTTTGCCATATACCAGGTTTGCTAGAAGCCAGCTTTAATCCGATACCACTTAGTTCGTCCCTACCCGTAATAGATCGTTTCGTCCTCAGGCGAGCCCTTGGCAAGCCATAGCTTTCTTGCTTCAAGATCATCCAGGGCAATTCTCAGATTTCCTGAACCCATCCCGTAGGTGCTCCTATACCAAGAGTCGAAGCCGCCCTTTTCGCCTGATTTGATCGCCCGTTGGTATTTAAACTGGATGTCGGCTTCTTTAGCTGCGTCCCACTTGCCCTTGCCGCCTGCCACCTCATTGAGCTCGGAGTCGTTGAGTTTGCGTGGTTCACTCGGGTTTGAGTTGTTTTCGTTCATAAGTTTGCCTTTCGCATGAGTAACATTATCTTTGTAAATACCAGACGCGACCGTTATCGTAGTAATACCAGCGCCACGAAGGTGAGCCGTCGGCTATCCAAGCTTTCCGAGCGTTCAGGTCTTCGGCGCCTCGGCCGAGGCTTTCTTTGAGATACCATTCTTCAAACGTACCAGGTTTGCCTTGCATCTCATACCTATGCTGCAAGCTCTCTTCTTCTACGTCGCTCCAGGACCCAACGCCACCAGCAACCTGCGACAATTCGTCATCAGTAAGCTTTTGCGGTTCGTTCGGATTGCTCGTGTTTTCGCTCATAGAGATCTCCTCTCGCTTCTATGAAAAGGGAATGTCCTGTTTCTCAGTTACTCAAAAAGCCTCGACGTGCATGACGCCATCACGTTTAATTCTGTAAGCAGTTTTAGAAGGTTTACCTGCCTCGATCCAAGCATTACGGCACGTAATGAAATCAGGTGATCTTTTGAAGTGATAGGAAAGCCAGGCTTCGTATCCATCTTGGGCCTCCGGGTTGCCTCTTCTCTGATACATCTCAAACATGGAATAGACGCCCTTTTCCATTTCCGCGTCCCATTCGCCGGATCCGCCTGAGACAAGTTCAAGCTCGTTGTCGCTGAGCTGTCTTTGCCCGTTTGGTTTGTTCTCGTTTTCGTTCACGGAGATGCCCGCTCTCTTTTATGAAATAACGCTTCTTGCATTATATCGGCGATGGTGGGGCAGGTGATTGTTGTGCGTAGACGCGGGACTAATAGGTTGGAAATTAAGCATTCAAGACGATGTTTTCAACATTTGTGTTGAGAGGAATTGAGGGGGACGTGAGAGGAATTGTAAGGAATTCAAAGTACGGCCTGTGACCGCGAAGGCAATACGCCTACTTCTTAAAAGTGGATAGATAGTCTGACTGCTGATGACGAGAATGACATAGTGTTTATGTTGTAAGAGATCCTTTTTGTTGAAAGCAGGAAAGAATCTCTATGACTTGCTTGGGTGTATAGTGATCAAACTTGGCTGTACTCTCGACGAGCTAACGGGTAGAGAAGTTCCCGCGAAAGAATATCAGAATTCCCGCCAAGAGGCGATCAACCGAGACTTTGAAATCTTGAACGAAATTTTAGAGGATGCTGCTGATGCATCAATCAGTGCCATAGCTATGGCACTGTCTGGGGAGAGGATGAGAGCCAAAGGGATAAGGCTAGTTAGATCTAAGGGGTTATGATGGAAAGAAGGCGTTTACCGATGAGTGATTGACGCATTCGCAAACGCCCTTCTATACTATTTCCAGTGACACAGTTGGCGGTGTTCTACGAGAGCCGCTAAACAAAGAAAGGTCGCTGGGTTTTCGGATCCAGCGGCCTTTTGATTTTTAAGGATTATGCATGGCCAAAGAGTTCAAAACAATAGACGAGCTAGTGGCACTCCTTGAATCTCGAGGAGTCAAGACGAATGACGGCACAAAGAGAGCACTGGAAAAAGAAAGCTATTACGCGGTTGTAAACGGTTGCAAAACCCCTTTTCTTAATCGAAAGGCGATGACAAATAGCAGCGACGATGTCTATCTCAATGGTGTTGAGTTCGATTGGATATATGATCTTTTCCTGTTTGATCGAGAACTCAGAAATATCACGTTTAAATATCTTGTAGAGGCAGAGGCTCTCTTCCGTAATGCCGTGGTATACGCGTTTTGCAAAGCGCACCAAGGGCATACAGATTACCTGGATCGTTCAAACTTTTGTGAACCGGAAAAAACATTGATGGCAAAAGCCGCGAAGATATCTCCAAAAGAGCATTGGAACAAAAACATGCCAGTTTTGATGGAAGTCTTGAACGGAAAACTCAACTTAGATAAAAGACAGCGACCGTTTGTTCATCACTATCTTAATCAGTATGGTGTTGTCCCGCTTTGGGTTTTAAGCAATGATCTGACATTTGGAAATATGGTCCACTTTTACCAGCTTATGCAAAGAAGCGACCAGCAAAGAGCATGCACCATTATCGCCAAGGCTACTGATAGGAATAAGCAAGGGGATCATAAAACACTATCGCCTCGAAACCTTCTAAGAAGCGCTAACA
Organism: uncultured Eggerthellaceae bacterium; assembly: GCA_947632575.1. GTDB lineage: Bacteria > Actinomycetota > Coriobacteriia > Coriobacteriales > Eggerthellaceae > CANRPV01. The sequence goes on from CANRPV010000034.1 coordinate 6,842, forward strand.
TCCTTGTCGATTTCAGAAATCTCTGTGCTCATGATGAGCGGCTGTACTGCGCGAAATTCGACAATGATGGTTATTCCGCCATGGTCGTCGCCTTGGCTAACTTGATTGGTACTGATGGTGTTCATGCGCTAGCTAACGATCTCGCATCCTTACTTGCGAAATATAATGGAAGATTACATTACGTGAGCATCGAGAGCCTTCTTGGTGTCATGGGATTCCAAGTTGCTGGTGGTCCAGAGTCGTAATGCCGCAGCGCGCTGCCATATACGCTCGGTTTTCTAGCCACAATCAGAGATCTGAATCCATCGAGATTCAGGTAGACAACTGTCTGGCAGACGATCTTTCACCTGAGAAAATTTGCGGCACGTTCGTGAAGGACATCGTGGTTGATGACGATGTCCTTCACATTTGCTTTATGTTCGATGGAGAACAGGCTTCTGATCAGCCAGTTCGTCCAGGTCTTCGCTGGTGGAGGCGCGGAGAATCGAACTCCGGTCCACACTAGATTCTCCATGAGGCTCTACAAGCTTAGTCAGGAATCGTATCTCGAAGCAGCTTTGGTTTCCTGACGGACGAAGATGCTTCCAGCCGGTTTAGTCTTAGCCTGCGCTATACCGACTACGGGCGCAGGAGCATTCCCCTAAATGATGCCGTCCAAGAGTCGGGGAAGTCTCAAGGTTGGCAGCTAGGCGCGACTAAGCAGCCATAGCGAGCTGTTGTTTGTTGCCAATTAAATTGACAGTACCCCTGTTTAACGTGGCGAGGAGACCACGGCCTGCTCCTCATCTCAAACCTACCATGTCGAAACCAGTCGCCCCCAACATTGAAAAGGAATCCATTCGCATACAGCTCGGATGCAAACTGTTCCAAGGTCAACGCAAGGAACACTCATTGTATCGGGCAAGAGCTCGTCATTCAAGCAACGATCAACTAACAAGTGAATAGATGATGGTTAAAGCAAGGAAATTCTTCAAGTGCCTTAATATTCTGGCAAAGTATTCCCAAAGAGAAATAATACGTATTGCTTCGTCAAAACGAGTTTTTATAAAGGTCTAAAGGTTTACGATGAGCAGAGGAAAACATCGCGCCACAAAAAAGAAAATGCAGCAAATGGCTGCGCAGACTGGCGATGAGCCCTCTTTTGCCCAAGAGCCGTCTCCGATCAAGGCCGGCGTCACTGAAGCTGGCGCTTCTGAGCCCAACGCTTTTGGGTCTCGTGCTACTGAATCGCCAAGAGGTGCCGACGAGGCGGTAGTTGATGCTGCGGATAGCGGATCAGGCGAAGAGGGTAGTTACTCGGCGGAAAATGCTGTGCTGGTAAGCGAGGATGCAGCAAGCCTAGACCCCGCTCCCGAGCTAAGCAATGAGAAAAAAGAAGCGCGTCGTAAAAAGCATCTCAAGGTGGCAGGCATAGTGAGCGGCTCTGTTATCGGAGCTGTCGCTGTGGTCTACCTGGTTGGAGTCGCGGTCTTTTCGTTCCTCTTCATGCCCAATACGGTGATCTCGGGTACGGACATCTCTTTTAAGAGCGTAGATGATGTTGAGCAAGTGCTGAATCAAAAGATCGGTGATTACTCGTTCTCGGTCATTGGCCAGGGCATTCGTCTGAACATGTCCGCCGAGGAAGCCGGTCTTGGCATCGACTCCGACACCATTTCTCAGGAGATGCTCCATTCGGTTAACGCTTGGGAATGGCCCTTGCAGATCTTCCAGCACCATGACATGACCGAAAGCCTCGTGGGTAGCTTTGGCAACACGAAGTTAGCCAATCTTCTGCGAAGCGCGGCCGCGCAGGTCAATGAAACCGCCGAGGCTCCCGTCGATGCTACCATCGGTTATGACGATGCCACTGACAGCTTCACCATTATCCCTGAGAGCTATGGCAAGCAGATCGATCCTGATAAGCTGATCGAATACACCTCGGAAGCAGCCGTGAAGCTTCAAAATAAAATTCTCTTGCCGGAAGATGTCTTATTAACTCCTGCGGTGCATGAGGATGATCCACGCTTAAGCCAAGCCGTCACCGAGGCAAACCAACTCATTCGGGCGCAGGCGAGCCTGCTCATGGGAGGCGATGAGGTAGCAGTCCTTGATCCCGATACGGTCGCTCCGTGGGTGGCTTTTAACCCCACAGATTTTTCGGTTGCCTTAAACGATGAGGCGATCTCGGCTTGGGCGGTTGATCTGGCGGACAAGACCACCACAATCGGAACAGAGCGTACCTACCGTCGTCCTGACGGCAAAACCATCACGGTATCTGGTGGCGATTATGGCTGGCGTATCGATACGGTCGAGTTGGTGAACGTCGTCAAGGAGGCTATCGCCGCCGCCCAGACCGGCGAAATCGAAGTGCCTCTCTCAAGCACGGCCGCGGTTTGGGCTGAGCAGGGAAATCCTGATTGGGGAAGCCGTTATATCGATATCGATCTTTCCGAGCAATATGCGCGGCTCTATTCCAATGGTGAGGTGCTTTGGGAAAGCGCTGTGGTAAGTGGCAAACCTAATCCCAAAAACGCCACTCCGACCGGGGTCTATTTCATCAAATCCAATGGAGGCTCATCAGTTCTCCGAGGAACCAATAACGACGGTTCGAAGTACGAATCCTATGTGTCATATTGGATGCCTTTCGTGGGCAACTACATTGGTCTTCACGATGCCGATTGGCAGTCATCTTTTGGAGGCACCCGCTATGCCGATGGCTATGGCAGTCATGGATGCGTGAATCTTCCTGTTAGCGCGGCTGCTGCGCTCCACAACATAATCTATGTGGGCGACCCGGTCGTCTGCCATTATTAATAAACGCACGTCTGAGAATCGAGCTGTGATCTTACGGCGCGGTGAAAGAGCTCAGGTTTCAGGTTTAGGCGCGAGTATGAGGATCGGATGCTTCTAGCAGCAAAGGTCGCCAAACTGCAGCGGTACGATCTTTGCCAGATCATCGGGGCTCATGGTGATCTGAACGCCGATGTGACCTCCTGAAAATGTGATCTCATCAAAGAGCTGAGCGGTCTCATCAATGGCCGTTGGGAATTGCTTTTTCATCCCGATAGGGGAGCAGCCACCATGGACATAGCCCGTCAAAGGGAAAAGCTCTTTTTGAGCGATCATTTCGATCGATTTCTCTTTGACAAGCTCCGCCGCCTTCTTTAGATCAAGACTTTCAGCTACGGGAATCATAAAGACATAGTGGGCTCCGCTTTTGCCGCGGGTGACCAGGGTTTTGAACAGCGCATCGGGATCGAGCTGGAGGATCCTCGCCACTTCGACTCCTGAAGGGGCGCCCTCGCATTGAAACTGCAGCGCGCTATAGGGCAAGCCTGCGCTGTCGAGCGCTCTCATGGCGTTGGTTTTAAAGTCTCTATGTTCTGAAGTCTTGGCCACCAATCAAGCATACCGAAGTGAACGTCCCTGCGCTATACTCGTTGGCATGGATAAAACGTCTGATCTTTCAATGGCGGCGCAAACTGACAAAGCCGACAGTGGTGCGCAGGACAAGGTTCTCGACAGCACTGACGATGCGAAACCGCTGGTATTCAATAATGCACCCATAGGTATCTTCGATTCCGGCCTTGGTGGTCTTACGGTAGCTCGGGAGATCATAAAGAGGCTTCCGGAAGAGAACCTCATTTATCTAGGGGATTCCGCCCGCTGTCCCTATGGTTCTCGCGATCTTGAGGAGGTTAAGGGATTTGTCGACCAGATATGCCATAAGCTTGTTGATTGTGGCGTAAAGCTCATTGTTATCGCCTGCAACACTGCTACAGCAGCAGGACTGATTCATGCCCAAAAGCATTTTCCCGTGCCTGTCATCGGCGTGGTCGAGCCTGGTGCTCGCGCGGCATGTCAAGCCACCTTTAGTCGCCGCGTCGGAGTCGTGGCCACAAAAGCAACCGTCGAGTCTAACGTCTACGCTGATGCAATTCGCCATCTCGATGCGGGAATTACGGTGTTTTCCGTGGCCGCGCCACGCTTTGTTGAAATCGTCGAGAACAATATCCGAATGGCCGTTGGTCCTGTTGAGACCTATATGGCCGATGTCTCTAAGGTCTTTGTACGACCCGAGTTTGAAGAGATCGCCCGCGAATACTTGGAGCCTTTGCGTCGCTGCTCTATTGACACGCTTGTTTTGGGCTGCACCCATTATCCGCTGCTCAAGGCGTTGATCGGAAGCGTTATTGGCCGTGAGGTGACGCTGATCTCGTCTGCGAAGGAGACCGCGAAGGATGTTTGCGAGATTTTGGAACGGCGCAGTGCATTTGCAAAGCCCGGCAATCAGGCGCAATACACCTTCTATACAACAGGTGACACCGAAGATTTTCGCCAGTTTGGCAGCCGTATTCTGTCGGTGGAGATCGACGAGGTCAACCACATAGAACTGCCAGAGTGAGAACTAACGCGAAGCAAACCTCCGGGAGCAAGAACCTATGAAAACAGTTGTTATTGCCACAAACAATGCCCATAAAGTATCTGAGATCACAAGCGCTTTGGATTTTGAAGGTTGGGAGTTTAAAAGCCTGAAAGACTTAGGCATCGACTCGAATCCCGAAGAGGATGCTGATAGCTTTGAGGGTAACGCGCGTATC
>CANRPV010000035.1 GCA_947632575.1 uncultured Eggerthellaceae bacterium
TGCGATCCTCATCACAAGGATCTGGGCAGTCAGTATGAGGCCAGTCGTTCGGTGGGCTTTGGTCCTGAGGCGCGTCGTCGCATCATGCTTGGATCCTATCTGCTCTCATCGGGGGTTTATAACACCTACTACTACCCGGCGCAGCAGGTGCGTACCCTGATCACTCAGGACTACGCTCGCGCTTACGAGTCCGTCGATTGCATTCTTGCTCCGGTTGCGCCGCGTACGGCCTTCAAATTCGGAGAGATAGGAGATCCCACCGAGATGTATCTCTCCGATATGTTTACCATCTCCATCAATATCGCAGGTAATGGTGGCATGAGCATGCCCTTGGGGCTGGGAGAGGAAAGTCATCTTCCCGTTGGCGCCCAGCTGATCGCGCCGGCCTTTAAGGATGTGAACATGTTCCAGGTGGCCGCCGAACTCGAGCGCATCTATGGGAAGGCGCCGGTTGCTCCTGCTTTTGCGGGAGTCGGGCAAGAACTCACGCAGAGTGAAGGGAGTGGCCGATGAAAAGCTTGACCGAGGCCTTGAAGGACTGGGAGGCGGTCATCGGACTGGAGATCCATGCTGAGCTGACCACACTGAATACCAAGATGTTTTGCGGTTGCAAGCTGGAGTTCGGTGCCGAGCCCAACACCCATACTTGTCCGGTTTGCTTAGGTCTGCCGGGTGCGCTGCCGGTGCCGAATCGGGCTGCTATCGAATCTATCGTTTTGGCTGGTTTGGCCACCAACTGCGAGATCGAGAAGCATTCGATGTTCTACCGGAAAAACTATATGTATCCAGACATGGCCAAGAATTTCCAAACCACCCAAGGTCCTATCGCCTTTTGCATGCGGGGACATCTAGATTTGGCCATCGATGGTGCCGCCGCATCTGAACGTATCGATCTCGCGGGACTCAATCCTGGCGAGAGCAGGGGAAACGTCACGAAAACCGAGGATGGCTACGTGGCTCACGTGGGCATCACGCGCATCCATATGGAAGAGGATGCCGGCAAGATGGTACATATTGGCGGCGGGGAAGGGCGCATCGCCGGTGCGACCCATTCGCTCGTTGACTACAATCGGGCCGGTACTCCGCTTATCGAATTGGTCACAGAACCTGACCTGCGCACTCCCGAGGAAGCCCGTCACTTCATGCAGAAGTTGCGTCAGATCTATCTTACCTTGGGTATCTCCGATTGCTCTATGGAAGAGGGCAGTCTGCGCTGCGATGGAAACGTGTCGTTGCGCAGGCGTGGCAGCAAAGAGCTGGGTACGAAGACCGAGCTCAAGAATATGAATTCCTTTAAGAGCCTCCATGACGGCCTGGTCTATGAGATTTGTCGCCAGGCGGAGGTGCTTGAGGAGGGCGGCATCATCTATCAGGAGACCCGCCACTGGGATCCGTCCGCCAAGCGCACCATCGTCATGCGCGTAAAAGAGACCGCTGATGACTATCGACTCTTCCCCGAGCCGGATCTCGCTCCATACGACCTTGATGATGAGTTCATCGAAAGCGTGCGTCGTCGTTTACCGGAGCTGCCAGATCAAAAGGCGGCCCGTTATGAGAACAGCTGGAAGCTTTCGTCCTACGACGCGCGGCATCTGGTAGATTCCCAGGCGACGGCGGACTTTTTCGACGCCTGCATGAACGAGGCTCAAGATGAGCTACTTGCGAAGCCCCTTGCCAATTTGGTGCTCAACGATCTAACCGCCTATCTGAACGGTCATGAGGGCGTGGAAGTTGACGATCTTTCCTTGACGCCTGGACGGGCGGTACAGTTGGTGAAGCTGGTCGCCGATGGCTCACTTTCCTCGAAGCAAGCCAAAGAGGTATTTGCCGCGGTGCTTGAGGAGGATAAGGATCCTGAGCAGATTATTCAGGAGAGGGGTCTTAAGCAGGTCTCTGACGCCAATACTATCGAAGCGGTGATAGATCAGGTGCTTGCCGACAATCCCGATAAGGTGGAGGCCTATCGTAAGGGGAAGACCGGCCTGAAGGGATTTTTCGTAGGTCAGTCCATGAAGGCGATGGGCGGTCAGGGCAATCCTCAGCTCATCAACGAGCTACTCGCTCGTAAATTGGATCAATAAGAGGTTTCGATGGTCTTTTCGAAAGGGGAGACCATCGTCGTCTGACTAGCGGTTTTACGAGGCATTATCTCTAGAAATCACCTGGAGAAAGCCATTGATTTACTGTGTCTAACTTGACATGGAGCTAACTCCATATGCTCTAATTATGCTGTCTTAAGGCCATCTGAGTCCAAGGAATGGCTATGAAAATCGCAGAAGTTAGCAAGCGCTACGGCATCTCTCCTGACACGCTTCGGTACTATGAGCGTATAGGCATTCTTGGCGAAATTCCCCGTAATAAAAGCGGTATCCGTGAATATACGGAAGCCAATGGCAAAACCATTGAGTTTGTCAAATGTATGCGGGATGCGGGCATGTCGATCGAGTCACTGACCGAGTACATGACTCTCTTTTTCCAAGGGGATGGAACTATCGCCGCACGCAAAGTAATCCTAGAAAAGCAGCGGGATGAAATCATGCAGCGCATCCAGAACCTCCAAGAGGCGCTCGATCGTCTTAATTTCAAGATCGACCATTACGAGGACAATATCGTTCCCGCTGAAAAGGCGATGAGGTCGGCCCTCTAACGAAAACGCTCCAATAGAAGCGCTCTAACTCTAACGCTCTATCGCCGGCTTTTTCGATCGGTTTTTCGCTTCGATATGGCTTCGATATAGTCGCTTAAGAAGTCCCCTCTGGCCGAAGCGCTGATCATCAAGTATCGTGTTAATGACTCGTATGTGTTAATGACTCGTATCTTATTTCACGCATGGTGCCAGCGCCATGCGTGTTTTTATCCGCAACCCGAGGAAGCGAGAAAAACAATGGATCATTCTTGCGATGTTGATTTTGAACCTGAAGATTCTTGCCAATCCGCCGGCTTGGGCGACTGCGCCAAGAGTGACATTTCTTGTCGGTCTGCTGTTTCTGCGGACTCTGCTCGTTTTGCTGACTCAGCTATTTCTGCCCCGCATGCCGAGGGCTTTAGTGATTTGGGATATGCCAAGGTCGATAGCGATCGCGAGCGTAGACAAGGAGTCGGCGAAGTCGTTTTTGGCGAGGGAAAGACGGCCGAGCAAATCGCGGGCATCATCAGAGCGCTCTCTCAGGCAGGTCAAAAGCGCATACTGATCACGCGCCTAGCGCCTGCTAAGGCTGAAAAGCTGACGATGATTCTTAAAGAGTTGGCAGCAGACGAAAGCACTCCAGACAAAGCTGGCCAGCACCGTGAAGCCGACGCAAACCCGAAACAGCGCTTCTCCTATTTCGAAAGCGCATCGATTGGCATCTGGGGAGGATTTCCTGAGCGCAGTGGAAACGGTCGGATTGTCATTGTCGCCGCAGGAACCAGTGACGTGTCCGTTGCGGAAGAGGCTGCCCTTACCGCGGAGTTTTTGGGTAATGAGGTTTCGCGTATCTACGACGTGGGTGTCGCGGGAATTCACCGGCTGTTGTCTTTCCAGGATGAGCTGGCTTCCTCGCAGGTAGTGATAGCGGTGGCAGGCATGGAGGGCGCGCTGGCGAGTGTGGTGGGCGGATTGGTTCCCTGCCCGGTCATCGCGGTGCCCACAAGCATCGGTTACGGTGCTTCGTTTGGTGGAGTGGCTGCGCTTCTCGCTATGCTTAACTCTTGTGCAAGCGGAGTTTCAGTCGTCAATATTGATAATGGCTTTGGAGCCGCCTATCAGGCAAGCCTTATCAACCATCTATCAGCTCATTAACGATCGCAGATTTAATCGAAGGAGCTTTCTGGCTATGGGAAGAATACTGTATTGGGACTGTTCATCGGGCATTTCTGGCGATATGGCCGTGGCCGCTTTACTCGACCTTGGCGCTGATGGGGACGCTGTGAAAGAGGCCTTGGAAAGTATTGAGGTAGAAGGCTTCGGCATAGAAGTGTCGCGGGTTATGAAGTCGGGCATCGATATCTGCGACTTCTCCGTGATTCTCGATCAAGCCCATGAGAATCATGATCATGACATGGCTTATCTCTATGGGCCTTGGCATGAGGATGACGATTCGCATCATCCTCATGAGCATCATTCCCATGAACATCATTCTCACGGGCATCATTCCCATAAAGATCATTCCCATGAACACCGGGGACTTCAGGAGATCATTGCCATAATTGATGCCGCTACGATGAATCCAGAGGCTAAGGCTTTGGCCACGGAGATTTTCACTATTCTCGCGGAAGCGGAATCAAAAGCGCACAACGTGCCGATCGAGGAGGTGCACTTCCACGAGGTCGGAGCCATAGACTCCATCGCCGATATCATTGCCTTTTCCGTGGCCTTCGACTCCCTTGCCGTTGAAGAAGTGGCTACCTCTCCGCTCTCTGAGGGTAGCGGTTTTGTCCGCTGTCAGCATGGGCTCATTCCCGTTCCCGTGCCGGCGGTTGCCAATATCGCATCTAGCTACGGCTTGCCACTGCGCTTTATCCCGGTAGAAGGGGAGTTGGTGACCCCGACAGGAGCCGCTATCGTCGCCGCTACCCGTACGCTTGAGGCATTGCCCGATAGCGTGATCGTCAAGCGGGTAGGGATGGGAAACGGTAAACGCCACTATGAAACTCCTGGAATTCTGAGAGCCATTCTTCTCGAGACGCCTTCGGCATAAGCCTTGCTTTAATACTCTACTGTGATAAAGTACGGTACGTTTTGATTGCTTACAGCGCAATGAACGATAGACGGAAAGAAGGCGCTTTATGAATATCGTCACCCCTTCGGGATTTCGTGATGTGCTGCCCGAAGAAGCGGCTATGCGGGAGCGGGTGAACCGCTCTGTCCAAGACCTTTTTGCCGAAGAAGGCTATTTGCCGGTAGAGACGCCAACTCTAGAGGTTATGGATGTGATGAGAGCGGGAGGCAGAATCCCCGCCTCTCCCTTCAAGTTTTTCGATTCACGAGGCGACCTTTTGGCCATGCGCCCCGACGTGACCATGCAGATAGCGCGTCTCACGGCGAGTCACTTGACTGAGAAAGACGAGACGCTTCGCCTGCGATATACCCAGAGAGTCTTCCGTGAGGAGGACAATACCATGATGGAAGGCCCCCGGGAGCTGACCCAGATTGGCATCGAGTGCATCGGGAGCGGAGGGGCAGCCATAGATGGGGAAGTGCTGATTTTGTTCGTTCGTGCACTTCAAACCGCCGGCGTTTTCGACTTTTCCTTGGCCTTAGCCACGGTAGGTCCGCTCAGGTCGCTCCTGGATCGCTCCGGCGCACCGGATTTTTGGAAAGCCGAGGTGCTCAGCGCCTATCATGAGTCCAATTTCGTCGATTTAGATCGCTTGACCGATGTGAGCACTCTTCAGTCAAATCCTGAGACCGTCGCGGTGGCTCCCGCCTATGCTGAGGCTATTCGTGCCCTTCCACGGATCCGTGGAGGTCTTGAAGCCATCGATGAGGTGCGTGCCTTAGTAACTCCACTCGGATGCGCCGACGGGCTTGATGAGTTTGAAGAAAGTCTTCAACTGCTCCAGGCGGCCTCTCCCGAGACCACCATTTTGGTGGACTTTTCGGTGATGAGTTCGTTTGACTATTACACAGGTCTGGTCTTTGAAGCCTATGGGCCCAGACTGGCGACGCCGCTTGGAAGTGGCGGCCGCTATGACACGATGATCGCCGCCTATGGGCAAAAGCGCCCGGCGGCTGGTTTCGCGTTTTATCTTGAGCAGGTCTGTTCAGCCCTTGCCGAGGGGTCCTCAAAGCGCGATCCTGAGCGGCCTTTACGCATCGCAGTGCCGAAGGGGGCTCTCAACGCCGATGCCATTCGCTTGTTGCAGGCGGCGGGTCTTGATACGGAGGGCCTGGACAACCCTGGTAGGGCTATGGTCATTTCTCGACCTGATGTGGAGTACATCATGGTGAGGCCTTCCGATGCGCCGATCTTTGTTGCTCTTGGAGCGGCTGATTGCGGGATCTGCGGTAAAGACTCGCTTGTGGAGTCTGGAACCGAAGGGGTCGAGCTCGTGGATCTGGCTTTTGGGGAATGCCGCTTCATCGTGGCGGAGCTTAAGGGCACCAGGGAGGCGATCGAAGATCGTTACCGGGCTTTGGGGTCCCTCAGAGTCGCGACGAAATATCCCAATGTGGCTCGGGCCTATTTCGCACGCACGGGAGTGCAAGTGGATTTAGTGAAGCTCCATGGCAATATTGAACTGGCTCCCCTTACGGGGGTGGCTGATCGCATCGTCGATATCACCGCCACCGGTACCACGCTTCGCGAAAATGACCTTATCATCGTTGATGAAGTTTTGGGTTCCACGGCTCGCTTCTTTGCTAACACCTGTGCGTTTCGCACCGATGGACGGATAGTTGAGCTGGCTCAAGCTCTCAAAAAGGCGGCATGTGACCTGGACTTTGAACCTATCGCCGGGGCGGGGGCTGTTCCTTTATCCAAGAACAGCTAGAATTCTTGCTCGCGGAAAACGCTACCAAAGGAGAACCGATGCGTCGAATCACGCTTTCTCAGGGACAAAAGCTTACACGGAAGGATCTGAACCATACCAGCGCTTTCAATGCCACCGCGCTTGAGACGGCAGCGTCTGTCATCGAGGCAGTTCGCGACCGCGGCGATGCCGCTCTGCGAGAGTTTACCCAGGAATTTGACGGCGTTTCGCTTGATGATTTTCGCGTGGACCCCGCCGAGATCAGCGCTGCGAGGGAAAATACCGACAAAGACACCTATGAGGCATTAAGCTTCGCGGCTCGCCAGATTCGGGAATTCCACGAGCGTCAGATCAGCCAGAGCTGGTTTTTCGCGAGAGAAGACGGCGCCATCGTGGGCGCGAAAGTGACTCCGCTGGATTCGGTCGGCATCTATGTGCCTGGCGGAAGGGCGTTGTATCCCTCTACGGTGCTCATGAATGCCATTCCCGCCGCCGTGGCAGGAGTGAAGCGCATCGTCTGCGTCACTCCGCCCAACGCGAAGTGTGAAGTCGATCCCGCTATTTTGGCCGCCTGTGATTTGGCCGGCGTGACCGAGGTTTATCGGATCGGCGGTGCTCAGGCCATTGGCGCCCTCGCTTACGGGACCGAAAGCATTGAGCCGGTCGATAAGATCACCGGACCTGGTAACGCCTATGTGGCTGCCGCGAAAAAGATCGTCTCGGGGGATGTGGGCATCGATATGATCGCTGGACCCTCGGAGGTCTGCGTTGTAGCTGATGATACGGCAGATCCGCTGCTTGTCGCCATCGATCTTATGGCCCAGGCCGAACATGATCCGCTGGCGCGTTGCTATCTCGTCTGCTTTGACGAGGACTACGCTGATGCCGTCCAAAAAGCCGTCGATTTTGAACTGGAAAGATCACCACGCGCTGACATCACGCGAGAATCTCTTGATAAGCAAGGGATATGTGTTGTCTGCAAAGATATGGATCAGGCTATTCAGACCGTAAACGCGATAGCTTCCGAACATCTGGAGCTTCATGTGGATCATGCCATGGAGCTGGTTGGACGTATCAATCATGCCGGTGCGATCTTCCTTGGCGCCTGGACGCCTGAGGCTGTCGGCGATTATGTGGCAGGTCCGAATCACACCTTACCTACCGGTGGCACGGCACGCTACGCCTCGCCGCTTTCCACCGACGAGTTTATCAAGCGCTCAAGCATCATCCAGTTTAGCCCCGAGGCGCTCGAGCGGGATTCCCGCGCCATCGTCTCGCTGGCTGAGCATGAAGGCCTTTGGGCCCATGCGGAAAGCGTGAGACGCCGCATGGAGCTTTTAGATAATCGCCGCACGGAGGTGGAGAGCCCTTCAGTGCCGAAGGTAGGAGGAGCAGATGAATAGGGTCCGCCCGTCCTCGCCCCGTCTCGCTAACATAGAGCCCTACGATCCTAAGTACCTGCCGGCCGAAAACCTTCTTTCGGCCAATGAGAATCCTCACGATATCGATCGGCCGATGAGGCAAGCCATCATCAAGGCCATTCGCCGGGTGCCTTTTAATCGCTATCCGGATCCTTTGGCCAATGAGTTGCGTGGTCTTATCGCTGAGACCAACGGTCTTGAGCCGAACCAAGTGCTTATGGGCAACGGTGGTGATGAACTGCTCCTCGACGTGGCTTTGGCCTGGGGCGGAAACGGCCGCAAGATGCTCAATTTGCCCCCCACCTTTTCGGTCTATGAGACCAATGCCGTGCTGAGTGGTACCGAGGTGGTCTCGATACCGAGAAAGCCCGATTTCTCTATCGATGAGGATGCGGTTTTGGAGCGGGTCGGCGAAGGGGACATCGACTACGTGATGGTGGCAAGTCCCAACAACCCCTCGGGTGGTCTGGCTGAAGAGGAGTTTCTCCTGAAACTTTTGGACAGTACGGACGCTTTGGTCATGGTCGACGAGGCCTACTTTGAGTTTTCGCGGCGCACCATGCGCCCCTATCTCGCGAGTCATCAAAATCTCCTCATCCTTCGCACCTTCTCCAAGGCCTTTTCCTTGGCGGGTGTGCGCGTGGGTTATCTGCTGGGGGATCCGATGGTCATTCGGGAGATCATCAAAGTGCGCCAGCCTTATTCGGTGGATGTAATTTCGCAGATCGTCGCGCGTATCATTTACGAAAATCGCTCTCGCTTCGAAAAGGAGATGCTTTCGATCATCGATGAGCGTGAGCGTATGTACGAGGCGATGAAAACGCTGCCTTCGGTCACGGTTTTCCCCTCGGAGGCCAATTATCTTCTCTTTAAGGTGAAACGAGCCGATGAGCTCTGGCAATACCTCTACGATCAGGGTATTCTCGTCCGCAATCTAAGCCATAGTCCCGGTCTTGAGCAGTGCCTGCGCGTCTCTGTCGGTTTGGAGGCGCAAAATGACGCGTTTCTTACGGCGCTGCGCAGTTTCATTCTTTCGAAGGACGCCGAATGAGTAAGAATCCATCGGCTCGAAGCGCATCGCTGAGCAGGACTACCAAAGAGACCTCGGTGACCATTGATTTGAACCTCGATGGCACGGGTAAGGTGGAAGTATCAACAGGTGTGCCTTTTTTCGATCATATGCTTGACGCTTTTGGGCGCCATGGATTGTTCGATCTCACCGTGCAAGCTCAAGGCGATATCGAGGTGGACGCCCATCATACGGTCGAGGACGTGGGCATCGTTTTAGGGCAGGCATTCTCTCAAGCTCTGGGTGACAAGAGGGGTATCACCCGTTTTGGCTCTCAGTTTGTGGTGATGGATGAGGCGCTTGTGCTCGCGGCGTGCGATATCTCCGGTCGGGGTCAGCTGCATTATGATCTAGAGCTTCCCATCGAGATCATCGGCACCTTCGATACGACCTTGGCCAAGGAATTTTTCATCGCGCTGGCTTCTCACGCGGGAATTACCTTGCATATTGTCGGCTTTTCCGGCGAGAACGCCCATCACATAATCGAGGCCACGTTTAAGGCGGTTGGTCGCGTCCTTTGCGAGGCCTGCGCCATCAACCCTCGTATCGAGGGGATTCTTCCCACGACCAAGGGAAGCCTGTAGGCTCATGAAAGTACGCTGTCATGATTGTCGTTATTGACTACCACAAGGGAAATCTCAAGAGCGTAGAGCGCGGCCTTGTGCGCGCGGGTGCTCAGGTTCTTGTCACTGATCAGTCGGATCTCATCGCATCAGCTCATGCATTGGTCTTGCCAGGCGTTGGGTCGTTTTCGGATGCGGTCAGCACTATGGAGCGTTTGGGTCAGATGCAAGCCATAAAGCAGGCTTTGGATCGGGGCGCTTCGTTTTTGGGTATCTGCCTTGGGCTTCATCTGATGTATGAAAGCGGGGTGGAAGGTTCTCCTGAGCCAATCTCTGGCCTGGGTATATTTCCCGGATGCGTCATCCGCATGGCTGATAGGGATGCGGAGGGTCATAGTTTCAAAGTACCTCATGTGGGCTGGAATCAGGTCAACGTCGTTGAAGGCTTTGAGTCCTGCCCGTTGTTGGACGGCATTCCCGATGGGGAGAACTTCTATTTCACCCATAGCTATATCGCGCCACTTGGGTCTGAAAGCCGTGCCACTACTCAACATAGCTGTGTGTTTCCTTCAATCGTTCAGGCGGGCTCAAAGGTATTTGGAGTACAGTTCCATCCAGAAAAAAGCTCTGATGCGGGAGCGCGTCTCCTTGAGAATTTCGTCCGGCTCTGAGGAGAGATCTAAAAAAGCGAGGGAAAGGAAAGCTCATGTATATTCTTCCCGCCATAGACATTCTCGACGGCCAGGTGGTTCGTTTGGCTCAGGGCAAGTACGATCAGGTGACCGTCTATCAAGAGTACCCGACCTTACAAGCGCAGCTCTTTGAGGAACAGGGAGCCGAGTGGCTTCATGTGGTCGACCTCAATGGCGCTAAAAGCGGTAGTCCAGACAATATCGCGATCATAGAGGATATCCTTCGTAAGACCTCGTTAAAGGTGGAGGTAGGTGGTGGCATCCGTAGCCTTGAGACCATCGACCGCCTGCTTGACACGGGCATAGCACGAGTGGTGCTTGGCACGTCACTCGTTAAGGATGAGGACTTCGTGATCAAGGCGATGGAGACCTACGGAGCTGAGAATCTGGTTGCCGGTATTGATGCGAAAGCCGGATCAGTCGCTGTCTCCGGGTGGGTTGAAGACGCCGGTATGGCGGAAGCCGACCTGGTCAAGCATATAGCTGATCTGGGATTTATCCATCTTGTCTATACCGATATTGCCCGCGATGGGATGCGCACCGGCATTGATCCCAAAGCCTACGTGCGGATTGCAGAACTTTTTGGGCATCCCGTCATCGCAAGCGGTGGCATCGCGACGGTGGATGACATTGTTGCCCTGAAAGCCATTGAGGGCAGTATAGAGGGCTGCATTGCCGGTCGAGCGCTCTATGAGGGTGAGTTGAGCCTAGAAGAAGCGGTGGCTATCGCGCAGGGGAGTCGTGAGGTCAGTTCCTATGATCCTGCGGCACCTCTTGGCGCGTCGGATCTCTTATAGGGCCACGCGATATTTCGCATGAGCGAGTGAACGAGGTTTGAGGGTTGAGGAGCTTGCGTGCTGACTAAACGAGTCATACCTTGCATGGATGTGCGTGATGGCCGTGTGGTCAAAGGGGTCAACTTCGTTAATCTGCGGGATGCGGGCGATCCTATCGAGCTGGCTATGACCTACGACCAGCAGATGGCCGATGAGGTCATCTTTTTAGATATCACCGCCACCAGTGAAAAACGTGAGACCACGGTGGCGCTTGCCTCTCGTGCGAGCGAGGAATTGCATCTGCCCTATTGTGTGGGCGGCGGCTTTCGAAGCGTGGACGATATTCGCCGTATGATCGCAGCTGGAGCCGATAAGGTGTCCATCAATTCAGCGG
>CANRPV010000036.1 GCA_947632575.1 uncultured Eggerthellaceae bacterium
CATACCCTCAAACTGGGAGGGACGCGTGTAGTGAGGATGCTCTAACAGCCCATCGCTGAAACTTTCATGCAAAGCACCTCCATCGGCCCCTAAAACGCCTGGCAGCTTGCGCACCACGGCGTCGATGACCACCATAGAGGCAAGCTCTCCACTCGTAAGCACATAGTCTCCGATGGAAATTACCTGGTCTGCCAGCGAAAAAGCGCGCTCATCAATACCCTCGTAATGACCGCAGACGAATAGCAGGCGCTCCTTTGTCGCCAGCTCATCGGCAATGCTGTCGGAAAATGGCTGCCCAAAGGGAGCCAAAAAGATGACGTGGGGACGTCGAGCGGACGCATCCTGCGTGGACGGCTGCTCGGAGAAAGCTCGCTCAACACACGCTTGCCCTGCGATATCCCTGATGGCCTCAAAGAGCGGCTCGACTTTCATCACCAGACCGTCACCGCCACCATAAGGATCATCGTCGGTCGTACGGTGCCGATCATGGGTCCAATCTCTGAGATCATGAGCCTTAAACTGCAAGATCCCCTTTTCTTGGGCGATGCGCATCATCGATGAACCCATCACCGAATCATACATAGCGGGAAATGTTGAGAGTGTTTCTATTTCCATAGGGTCTACTTAACAGGGTCAACTTAACGCTTAAAGATCCAAAAGCCCATCCGGTAGGCTCATCGTCAGGTTTTTCCGTTGTGGATCCAGCGCCACCACGAACTCTTCGACCAAGGGGACGAGGTGCTCTGTATCCGATGGCTCTGTGACCGTGAGTGTGGTTTGAAACTCAGTGATGGAAACCTCACTGACGACACCGATGAGCTTCCCCTCGACGGTCCGCACACTATAGCCAAGCAAGGATTTCGCCATCTGCGACCCGTCGAATAAGGCCGTCGGATCGGCATCCGTAAGGGTTTGTTTTTGAAGAATCTGGGCGATGGTGGGGTCATCGCGTCGAGCGAGACAATGACAACCTGCAAGACGGTTGGCCGTTTCATAGTCGGGTACCTCTTTGAAGTGCACCAACAGCTCCCCGGGATGCTCCTCAGTGGCCGAGACCACTGTCACCGAGCGCGGCGTATCAAGCACCGGGGGTACCAAAGCCAGTTTCAGCCCCGCCGGCCACAGAAAAAAAAGACCCGCCGCACTATGGGCGACGAGTCCTCCAGAAAGGTGCTTTGGAGCTATGAGCTGGGCGATATTGATCCAGTCCGACATCTAGTCGATAAGTTCAACATCCACCGCTACCCCTGAGCGAGAGGCAGCTGCGCGAGTGAGCGTCCGTACGGCCTTGATGACCCGTCCCTGACGGCCTATGACCTTACCCACATCATCCTCATGAACCCGGATCTCGATCAGGATGCTGCCGTCTTCGTTCTCAAAGGCCTCAATGACGAGACTGTCTTTTTCGTCAACCAGAGGACGAATGATGGCATCAACCAGCCCAGCGAGATCTTCCGCGATTGCGTCCACGTCCCTAAGCTTCCTTGCGAGCATCCTCGATCAAAGCAGCCACTGTGTCAGTGGGCTGAGCGCCTTGAGCGATCCACTTGTCCACCAGCTCCATATCCAATTTCACCGTCGCAGGATCGGTCAAAGGATTGTAACGACCTACCTCTTCAATGAAGCGACCATCACGAGGGCTGCGAGCATCGGCCACAACGACGCGATAGTAAGGGCGTTTCTTTGCACCATGACGTGCGAGGCGAATCTTTACTGCCATAAAAAGCGATCTCCTTTATGATAGATAACATTTCCGCGGGCAAAAATGCCGGGTAAAACGGCAATAGAGTATATTACGTCCTACGGGAATCTTTTGCAAGAAGCCGATCATCAACGAGCGTTATTGTCCATCATGTCCTGAAAGTGCTGAATATCGCTCATCGAAAGGCTATCCAAACCGCCCATGGCGTCCATGCCGGGGAGATTCATTGGACGACGACGGCGCCCTCTCTTTCCTTTACCAGTACCCGTGACCCCAAACTGAGCCATCATCTGCTTCACCGTTTTTCTGGTCTCATTAAACTTTTTGATGAGTTGATTGACCTCGGTTACGCTCACACCCGCGCCTGCCGCGATACGCGCCCTGCGGCTTCCATTCAAAATATCCGGTTTCTGACGCTCTTGCTTGGTCATGGAGTTGATGATGGTCTCCATGGAATCGAGCACCCCTTCATCAACCTGACCACTGTTCAAAGCACGATCTCCACCGGGTAACGCACTGATGAGGCGCGCGATGCCGCCCATCTTTCGCACCTGTCGGTTCATGGTGAGGAAGTCATCCAAAGTGATTTGGCCACGGCTGATGCGCTCTGCCTCGACGGCTTCTTGCTCATCCTGCTGAACCCGCACGGCGCTTTCGATCAGCGAGACCATATCGCCCATGCCCAAAATGCGCTTAGCCATCCGATCCGGATGGAATTCCTCAAGTGAATCGGGTTTCTCACCGGAGCTGATGAACTTGATGGGCTTGCCCGTCACTTCTCGGATGGACAAAGCGCCGCCACCACGAGCGTCACCATCCATCTTCGCCATGATGACCCCGTCAAAATCCACTTCTTGAGCGAACGCCTCCACCACTGACACCACGTCTTGACCGGTCATGGCATCCACCACCATGAGGATTTGATCAGGCTTAACCGCCTCTTTGATCGCGACGGCCTCAGCCATCATCTCCTCATCCACATGAAGTCGACCGGCCGTGTCGATGATCACCACATCTCTTAGATTGTCGATAGCATCTTGGACGCCCTCGCGGGCAATCTTTACCGGATCTTGCCCTTCACCGCGATAGACCCTCACCCCGATCTCTCCACCAAGCGTTTGAAGCTGATCGGCGGCGGCAGGACGATAGACGTCGCAAGCCACGAGCAGCGGACTGTGGTTTTCCTGCATCAGGCGATACGCGAGTTTGGCAGCCGCGGTGGTTTTACCTGAACCTTGCAATCCCACAAGCATGATCACGTTGGGAATACGGCTGCTGAGAACCAGCTTTGAATCCGTTTGCCCGAGAAGGGTGGTGAGTTCATCGAGGACGATCTTGATCACGTTTTGTGTCGGAGTCAAAGACTCGAGAACATCCGCTTCAAGGCAGCGCTCCTTGGTGCGGTTCACGAAGGATTTGACGACCTTGAAGTTGACGTCGGCCTCAAGAAGAGCCAAACGAATCTCTCGCATGGCCTCATTGATGTCCTCCTCGGTGAGGCGGCCCTTGCCACGGAGGCGATCAAATACGTCCTGAAGTTTTTCCGAAAGGCTTTCAAGCATGATTATGACTTTCTTTCACCAAACACCACCGCATCATGGATGGATTGAGATTATACCTGTTCGCTGAAATCGCCGATCAAAGCCTCGGAGAAATCATGGGCATCGAAGTCGTCCAGATCCTCGATGGCCTCTCCTACCCCGATCTTTATGATGGGCAACTCCAACTCCGAACTGACGGCTAGGGCGATGCCGCCTTTAGCGGTGCCGTCGAGTTTGGTAAGGATAAGCCCGTCGAGGTTTAAGGCCTTGTGAAATTCCTTGGCTTGAGCCAAACCGTTTTGACCCGTGGTAGCATCGATGACCAGCACCGTATAGACAGGAAGCTTCGAGCGCTTTCTCACGACGCTCACCACTTTTTCAAGCTCCCGCATCAAATCCGCTGAGGTATGCAGACGCCCGGCCGTATCGATGAGGATGAGATCCGCTCCGACAGCCTCTCCCCGTTCTATGGTCTCATAGCACACGCTGGCCGGGTCACTGCCCCGTTTGCGAGTGACGATCTCCACGTTCGCGCGATCCGCCCACACCTCAAGCTGCTCGATGGCAGCGGCTCGGAAGGTATCTGCGCTCCCTAAAAGCACATGACGACCCCCATCTGTCGCCTCCTTGGCGATTTTTCCCACCGTAGTGGTCTTGCCGGTGCCGTTAATACCCACGAAAAGCACCACCGACCCCTCTTCGCCTTCGAGGATTTCCTCTCCACCTGGCGTAAAACGCTCGGCGATCTGATCGGCAAGAAGGGAAAGAACGGCGTAGGCATCGGGCAAAGCCTTTCGAGCGGCCTGATCCTGCAGATGATCCACGATCTCAAGGGCCGTCTCCGCACCGATGTCTCCAAGAATAAGCGTCTCCTCAAGACCGTCCCAAAAGCTTTGGTCCAGATAGGGACCGCGATCCAACAATACATTCATGGACTCGACGAAGCGTTGGCGAGATCGGGACAGACCCTCGCTCATCCGTTCAAACCAGCTGCTCATGCTAGTCCTCCAGCCTTTTTATCAAACATCAATCCTCAGCGTACATCAGCGCGCGATCCAACTTCTGGCTCACCACTTTGGTAATGCCGTCGGAATGCATGGAGACGCCCAACAACACATCGGCCATCTCCATGGTGCGCCGCTGATGGGTAATCATTATCAACTGCGTTTGGGTACGCAGTTTATCAATATAGGCCATCAGACGACGGAGGTTCGTGTCGTCAAGGGCGGCCTCCACCTCATCGAGGATGTAGAAGGGGGTCGCGCGGGTCCGGTAGACGGCGAAAAGGAGAGCCAAAGCCGTCAGAGATTTTTCACCGCCGGACATCAACGACATCTTGGTCAGGCGCTTCCCGGGAGGTTGCGCGGTCACCTCAACACCGCTCTCCTCGCTGTCATCTCCTTCAACAAGACTGAGAGAGGCTATGCCGCCCGGAAAGAGCGTGGCGAATATCTCCTGGAAATTCTCATTGACCACGTTGAAGGTCCTGTAGAAATCAGACCTCATATGCTCATCGATGGCTTGCTCGATGGAATCGAGGGCTTTTCTCGCCCGTCGCAGATCGGTCAACTGACTTGTCAGATAATCGAAACGCTGTTTAAGCTCGTCATATTCTTCCGCAGCGTCAAGATTGACGTTTCCCAGCCGCGCAATTCGACGCCGCAATCCCTCTTGCTGTTCTTCAAGTAAATCGCGTTCCTCAAGCGGCGGAAGTTCCAAAGCACGCTCCAGGTCTACACCGCAATCAGCGGTGATGACGTTAACGGCGTTTTGGACCCGTATCTCGAGGCGACCCTTCTCCACCCGCACTCCATTGAGCGCTTCTTGGGCTTCGTCAAAGTGCTCATGCGCCAAACGCGCCTCTTGGCGAAGTCGGTTTGCCTCTCTATAAAGTCCTGACGAGGAATCTTGGGCTGACGCCGCCTTCGCTTCGGTGGTCGCAACCCAGCGCTTGGCAGAGGCGATAAGAGATTCCATCAGCGAGGCGATAGGTCGAAGCCGTGAAGCCACCTCGGCCTTGAGCGCCTGCCCTGAGGCTGCCTGGGCTATTTCTCGCTTGAGGCTGTCGATATCGGCACGCCGAGTCTCCTGCATGCGCACAGCGTAGGTCTTCCTCTCGCTGAGCGTGGCTATGGAGAGCTGCTTGGCGGATAGTTGTTGTGAAAGATCTCGCGTCTGATCATCTAAGGGCTGAAGCTGCTGCCGAAGCTCGTTTAACTCCTGCCGCTTCGCCTCCAGTTGTTTTGTCGCCTCGTCTTCCTCGCTCGCGAGCAACTCCATATTAGGTAGGGCCGCATCGATCGATGACTGGATCGCAGCCTTTTGCGTCTCAAGGCTTTGACGTTCTCGATCAAGCGCTTCAACGTTGCGGCTGAGACGCTCAGAGGCCTGCTGAGCTGCCTCAAGTTCGCCGCGAGCCGTAGCCAAGCGTTGGCTGAGCTCCAGATGTTTCTGCTGAAGCGTTCTCTGGTGCTCTTGAAGGGACAGATCCGCCTGTTCGGCGGTGCTCAAAGCCTCCGAGGCATGAGTCAAATCCTCACGTAAGGCTTCCCGCTGGCGAATGCGGGCTAGGGCGCCATCTTTGCGATCCTTAATCCTCGCCCCGAGGCTGAGCTTTCCGTTAGGCCAAACCACAGCTCCCTCAGCGCTCACGAAGCGCAGACCCAGTCCGTCTTGCTCATGGGCTTTAAGAGCAGAGTCTAAACTATCGCAAAGCACCACATCACCAAGCAAAGCCTCTACCGCAGCGGCATCCTCTTGAGCGTAGTCGAGCTGATCTATGAGGCGAGCGGATGCCGCCTGAACGCGCCGCCTGCTTTTGGCGGTATCTTTGCGAAGCAATAGACTAAATTCACCCTTTAGCCGCTCTGATTCCAAATGACGGTAGAGATTTTGAGCGGAATCGACATCGTTGATAAGCAATGCTCCCACATCACTGCCAAGCAGGTATTCGACTAACGCCTCCAAAGGTTTGGGCGCCTTGATGGCCGTCGCAAGCAATTCCGCGCGCCCATCGAGTTGGGCATTATGCGTCCAAAGCCAAGCCTGCGCCTCGCTCTCGGCTGCTGCTGCCGCCCGCTGAAGCTCATCGAGCGCGGCGATTTGATCCCTTATCTCGCGCTGCTTCTCGCGCGCCTCCTCAAGCTGCTTGTGAGCGTGCTTTTGATCCTGCTCCCCTTGAGTAAGCTTAGATTGTAAGGTGGCCTGATCGGCTTCAAGTCCTTCCTGGACGTCCTTTTGTCGCTGAAGCTTCTGTCGCGCCTGCTCCGCCTCCTTATTGGCGAGACCACACTGGCTTACCAGCTCTTGCAGACGCTGGCTGATGACGCGAAGCTGGGCACGCCCGTCGGTAAGCGTCTCATTGCTGGCTGCTTTACGCCTTCGCAGCTCATCGAGAGCTTGCTCCCCCTCATGAAGGGCCACATTCAGTGCCTTTATCTGCTGATCAAGCTCAAGACGAGAAGCCGAGAGACGCTCGTGATCGTTTTTAAGGATCTCAAGCGACGCAGTAGCGTCGCTCAAGGCCGCTTCGACCTCATCGCAAGATTGCTGGGCCGATCGAAGCTCTCGGGCCGCTTGCCCATATTTTTCGCGGCTCGCCTCCAAGCTTCCTTTGAACTCTTGGGATCGCAACGAAGCATTGCGCTCGCGCTCTTGGACGATAAACAGCGACGAGTCAAAGCGCTCTAGCGCAGCCGTGGATGCCCTATGCTGACGAGAGAGCTCACTGGCGTCGGCGTTCTCAACGCGAATCTTCTCCTGCAGGGCTTCGACATCCGCCTCAGAGGCGACCACCTTTTCGCGCGCCTGATCGAGGTTTTCGCTCAACAGCTTCTCACGATTTTGATTCTCGTTCCACTGTTGTTGAAGGCGTCGAAGATCATCGACCGCCAGTTGAAGATCTGCCTCATGAAGCTCTGCGGTTAAAAGCTGATAGCTCTTCGCCTTTTTCGCCCGTCTCTCAAGGGGACCTAATTGCCGCTCGATTTCCGCAACCACATCGCGAACTCTCAAAAGATGCTGGTTCATGGCTTCAAGTTTGCGCTCAGAACGGAGTTTGCGCTGTTTATGCTTTAAAACACCTGCGGCTTCCTCGATAAAGGCGCGCCTATCTTCCGGTTTCGACTGGAGGATGGCGTCCAATTTGCCCTGAGAGATAATGGATTGCGTTCCCGTCCCGATGCCGGAGTCGTGCAGGATGTCCAAGACGTCGAGTCGACGGGAAAGACTGCCGTTGATGAGGTAGTCGCTTTCTCCATTGCGATACATACGCCGGCTGATCGCCACTTCGGCATAATCAACAGGCAGCGTAGCGTCGCTGTTATCTAACACGAGTGTGGCCTCAGCATAGGATGTGGCTTTACGCGAAGCTGATCCTGCGAAGATCACATCCTCCATGGATTGTCCGCGAAGATGCTTCGCGTTACGTTCGCCGAGCACCCATAAAACCGCATCGGATATGTTGGATTTACCTGAGCCGTTAGGGCCGACGATGGCTGTGATACCCGGTTCAAGATTGATAACGCTACGGTCGGCGAAGGACTTAAAGCCCTTAAGTACCAGCGACTTTAAATACATGCATGACCCCTAGCGCTGGCGTTTAGCCGCCCGCTGACTTTTCCGTTGGGCCTTTTGCTCGGCCTTCGCGGCTTTAGCAGCGGCTTTCGCCTCGGCTTTCTCCGGGTTAGCGGCGATGCCCAAAAACTCGGACAGCCGCGCGAGCGTAGACTTGGCAGCTTGGCTCTCAGCCTCTTTCTTGGTTCGGCCGGTGCCTCGCGCAAGTCCCTGATCACCAGCATAGACCTGCGCCACGAAAGTACGATCGTGAGGAGGTCCTTGGGTCTCAACCAAACGATAGGTAGGCGTGATACCGTCCTCCTGAAGTTTTTCCTGCAGAGCACTCTTGGGATTTTCAGGCTCATTGGCCATTTCCGGCGTCATTTTGGGCATGAGCGTGCGCTGGATGAAATCGTTGGCCACATCATAACCGCCATCCAGATAAAGCGCCGCTACCACTGCCTCATACACGTTCTCCAGTGCTGAATGAAGACCTCTGCGCCCCGTACCGGTCTCCGAGGATCCGAAGACGATAATGTCTGCGAATCCGAGGTCAGCCGCCACATCCGAAAGGCTGGTACCCGAAACCAGCGCTACTTTGATACGGGTTAGGCCGCCCTCGTCCAAATTGGGAAAATGCTCAAAGATCGTGGTCGCCACAAGAGCACCCAAGATGGAGTCGCCCAAAAACTCCAGACGCTCATAGGAATACTTGACCGACTTGCCTTCGGTAGCGGAGGGGTGCGTGATTGCCGAAAGGAGTAGTTGCTCATCGGCGAAGTGATAGCCGAGCAGCTTTTCCGCTAAATGCAGTTTCTGGTTTTGCTCTTCACTCAGCGGCATCTTCGAACTCCTCGAGATGAATCGTCTCGGCTATGCGCTGGCTTACCTGAGCACGAGCGGTGGAGGCGGTGGTCTTGATGCCATTGCGAACCGCCAAAGCATTCGAAGACCCATGGCCTATGAGAACGGCTCCCTTAACGCCTAAAAGCGGTGCTCCTCCATAGGTGTCCGGACTCAACATAGCCTTAAGCCCCGCTAAATCACCTTTGACAAGCGCGGCTCCCAATTTCGTTTTCAGCGACGAGACAAACACGTCTTTGATCAGCCGGAAGAAGGTTTTGGCGTTGCCCTCGATGGCTTTCAACACCACATTGCCGGTAAAGCCATCAGTGACGATGACGTCTACATCCCCGCTCAAAAGATCGCGGCCCTCAACGTTGCCCACAAATTCGGGGACTTCTTCCTTAAGCAGCTTATGGGCGTCGACAGCGAGCACCGATCCTTTGCTCTCCTCTTCCCCAATGTTGAGCAAAGCGACGGTCGGGGAGTCGATACCCATGATCTGCTTCATATAGACCAAGCCCATCTGGGCGAATTGCACGAGATAATCGGGTCGGCAATCGGCGTTGGCTCCCACGTCCAAAAGCAGGGTCGGCTTTTTATAGGCAGGCAAAATCTGTCCCACGGCAGGACGCAACACGCCGGGAATGCGACCGGTCACCAATGTGGCAGCCGCAAGACAAGCACCGGTCGATCCCGCAGAGAAAAAGCCTTCTGCCCTTCCCTCTTTGATCAAGCGGCATCCCACCACGATAGACGAATCCTTTTTGCGCCGCACTGCGAGAGCCGGTGATTCATCCATAGCGATAATCTCAGAGCAGATCACCGCTTCGCAACGGTCATGATCAGCGGCAAAGCCCTCTATCACCTCAGCCGGACCGCAAAGCAGGACATGCAGATTCTCATCATCAAGAAGAGCCTGGTGAACGCCTTCGAGCACGACAGATGGAGCGTTATCGCCTCCCATGGCGTCAACCGCTATATGAACAGTCTCGGACACAGTTACCTCTTTGATATTCGAAGGTCCCTGCGCTCATGCATGTAACCGCTGATTAAATCGGACACAGGCATAAGCGCAATCGTCAAAAGCCTCCAGGTTAGTCCGATAGCGGACCGACGAGGAGGCTTGATTGTGCTGGAAGGCCTGACCCTTCCACCGTTCTTTGCGAGACGTCTACTCCGTCTCGATAACCTCGCGATCCTTATAGTAGCCGCAGTTCGGGCATACACGATGGGGCAATTTCACCTCACCGCACTGCGGGCAAGTGGAACGAGAAGGCGTAGAGATACGATCGTTAGCGCTACGACGAGAATGGGTACGAGCGCGCCCGGTCTTACGCTTAGGTACTGCCATGCTGATGACTCCTTCTATGAAAGGCCCGAAAATCGAGCCAGTTCGCTTCATGCACGAACTGGTATTTTAACAAAGCGGTTTTGGTGCTTCAAGAACTAATCGCTCGCTTATAGAACTAATCGTTCGCTTCAAGAGCTATTCGCTCGCTCATTGAACCCAGCTTGATTGGGCTCATAACGACTTGGCTAAGATGAGCCTTTACCGCCTTTGAACCTATTATGGTAGCTGTTCGAAAACGCTTGAACCGTATCTTCGGAATGTTGGATATCTTTCTCGAGCCGCACCACGGCCTCGTGGCCCTTTTCCACCGCATGATCGAGATCATCCCGCAACGTTGAGTTTTCCGGTGAGACAGGTTCGTGATTCTCCTGATCATTTCGCTTCAAATCTTGACGTTGCTCTCGTTGCTCACGAACAACCTCGACGAACTCGGAAAGCGCACTCTTCCCATAAAAACCGATATCGCTGCTCGCAGCGAAGGAAAAAAAGACGCTCACAATCAGATAAGGCGCCATACCGATACCGAATATCTCACATCCCATCACGATTGCGGCCAGAGGACAACGTGTTACGGTCGCCAGGAAGGCAAAAAGACCCAACGCCGCCGAAAAGCCAACCTCCGCACCGCTCATAACCGTGCAAGCCGCTCCAAGTAGACACCCGATAGCCATACTGGGAGTTACCTCTCCACCCTTAAACCACGTGCACAGAGCGATGATGGTAAGCAGGATCTTGATCAGGAACCCATAGTCGGGCTCTTGTCCCGCTAAGGTGGGAGCAAGCATGTGATAGCCCGATCCTCCATAGTCTTCCCAGCCAAAAAGCAAGGTAAGTACCGCGATGATGATGCCGCCGATGACCACCCAAAGGTAATAGTTTTGGGAGATGCGACTCGTCGTCTTTTGAAGCCAACGCACCAGATTGCTGGTCACACTTCCGACAACGCCGCAGGCAGCGCCAACTATGATGGCCTGACCGAGCACGGACCAAGCCAGATCAGGAATGGGGACCGCCGGAATAAAGTCTCCGATGCCAATCCATAACGCTATACCATAGGAGACGAAGCTCGCGATAAGCAGCGCCACCCCATGCTTGAAAAGCGAGCGCTTGTAGCGAAGCATCTCCAAAACAAAGAGCGTCGCCCCGATAGGACAGAAGAAAAGAGATGAGAACGCCGCCGCCATCCCACAAGAGGCTGAAAAGCCGTTGACGGTTATGGGATCGTCGGTTCGAAAGACCGGCTTAAGTTTAATCATACGGCCTACCAGGTTGCCGATTGAGGCGCCCATTTGAAGCACCGCCGTACCCTCATCCCCAATG
>CANRPV010000037.1 GCA_947632575.1 uncultured Eggerthellaceae bacterium
CTCGCCTCGAAGAGCCGCGGCACTTCGAGACCATCTTGGGAGACCTTTCTCAACAGCTCAAGAGCGGGGGCGGCCGCGGAGGTGAGCATCAGGTTGGAACGCAACTGACTATGGCCTGCCACCAGGCGCGCCTCTTGAATAATGTCGAGGTTTCGTCCCGAGGCGAGCAACACCGTCGCCACGCATGAGAGCTCGAGACGCGTAGCGAAAGCATTTCCGGGCTTACGCGCCCCTTTCGCCACCGCTTTGATCTGAGATCCATCAGATCCAAGCAGCGTGAGGATCAAATCCGTCTCACCGAGCTTGGTCTTACCCAGCACCAAAACATCGGTGCTGTAGCTTGGTCCTCTCATCGGGCAAAACTCAAGACGTCGCCTTGCCTAGCTCCACCGCATGTCGGGCCAGATGGTCGCCATAGTGTCATCGTTGGTCCAGGTGATGGTTCCCGTAATGGTCATCGGGTCGCCGTAGCGGGTCTCCGGTATGGCGCCGAACCAGTAATAGGTTTCATAGGGACGAACCGTGATGGTGAATTGGGTGGTGTTTTCTGCGCTGTAGCGCACATCATCGATGGACGAGATCTCATACTGGCCGGCCAGATCTCCCGAGGAAATCGAGAACTGAGAGCCATTCCCTAAAAAGTCCCTGGTCGCATCGATGAGCACCGAGGCGCGAGAGCGAGCGATACGCAGGTTTACCGTCGAGCCTGAGGTGAGCTGCGTACCCGCGGCTGGATCGGTGCCCACTGCCGTGCCCTCGGGAATGCCCTCGGTGTAATCCCACACGATATTCACCACATAGCTGTCGGCTTCGAGAGCTTGACGAGCTTCCTGCTCCATCATATTGGTGACATCGGGCACGGTATAAGGCACTGCCACTTTTACGGTGATAGGCGTCATAGCCGTAGCTTTAGTACCTGGCTCAGGGCTC
This sequence comes from uncultured Eggerthellaceae bacterium, assembly GCA_947632575.1. Taxonomy (GTDB): domain Bacteria; phylum Actinomycetota; class Coriobacteriia; order Coriobacteriales; family Eggerthellaceae; genus CANRPV01. The sequence goes on from CANRPV010000037.1 coordinate 931, forward strand.
ACGGACAAAACGAGACCCTCAGCTTCGTTGGATTTCACATCCTCATAGCTGACATGATCAAAACCCTCGGCATTAATTAAGGCTTCTGCCTCGGTGATATTCTTACCGACGATGTCGGGCACCTCTCGAGGGGTGGACACATGAATGACGATCTCGCCACCCTCTTCAGCACGACTTCCAGAGCTCGGATCGGTCATGAGGACGATACCTTGCGGCTCATCGCTTTTCGTATCTACCGCACGGACGCGGAAGCCAGCATCCTCGAGACGAATAGTTGCCTGAGATTGAGTGAGACCAACCACATCGGGAACCGCTTTGCCGCCCCAGATCTCGAGCATATAGGTGATACCCGCGATGATGACGGCGATAAGGGCAACGATAGCCACCACAAGGCCGATCTTACGACCATTCGAAGGCTTCTTTAAAGAGGCATAATCCACTGGTCCAGAGCCTGAAGCGTCGGATAGAGAGCCCGAACCCACGGGCCCGCTTGCCGCTTTGGCATCGGGATTTGATCCCTGGGCTTGGCGCTTTTCTTGACGCCGCTGCTCTTTTTCGTATTTCTTTTGAGCTTTGGCTTGACGCTTCAGTTCCTTGGGGTCCATCTCCGCCGAATAGATCTTTGAGTGAGGACCCCGGTCGCCCTCGATACGCGGCATTTCCATGGTGTCGCCGCTTTGGGAGGGAATAGTCGGTGGCACATAGCTGGAATCCACCAGCGTTTCCAGTCCGGTGAGATCCGCGGTCTGCTCGCTCTCCCGCTGGCTAAAGGCTCCGGCTCCGGCGGCGACGGCGGTATCGGCGAACATCTCCTGCACCACGTCACTTAAGGAATCTCGCTCCGGATAGACCTCGGAGACACCATTGGCCGCAGGGCTGATGGAAGGCAGTGAATCATCGCTCAGCGTTGGAAAATCCTCTTCGGTTATCGCTGGAAGATCATCCGCGCTCAAACTGGGTGATTTCGGCATCGGCGTCGAGGAGGTCTCGGCATCCGATTTACCATCAGCTTGAGAGGTATTCTCGAAAAGCGAGGGATTGGAAAGTTCGGATTCAATGAGCGTGAATACCTGAGGATCGTTGACGCCATCAGGAAGATCTTCGGGCATCTGCCGCAGTTCCTCTAGGGATTCTGAGATTACCGTCGACGGATTAGGTTTTTGGGGAAGTTCAGCACCGCACTCGTCGCAATACTTCGCATTTTCACGGTTGATGCTATGACAATTCGGGCAAATCATGCGTTTTAATGCTCCTTTTTAGGCCTTGCCTGTATTGTAGCGAAAAGATTAGCTCTGAACAGTGCAATCTTTAGTTTCCTTCACCGTAGCCAAAGCGATGGATAGAACTCACATCGCGTCGCCAGTTTTTCTTAACCTTCACAGACAGATCTAAAAAGACTCACGTTCCGAGCAAAAGCTCCAAATCCTTTCGCGCCTGGATGCCGATAGTCTTGAGAGCTTGGCCGCCTTTGCCGATGACGATGCCCTTTTGACTCTCCCGCTCCACGTAGATGGTGGCGAAAATGCGCGTCAGATCCTTATCCTCGTCATCTTCCAAATCTTGCACGACCACACCCACGGCATGGGGTACCTCATCGCGAAAGCCCCGCAGGATCTTCTCGCGAATGAATTCGGCGATGAGTATCTCCAGGGGCTGATCAGTGGTCATATCCTGAGGAAACCACGCAGGACCCTCGGGAAGAAATCTCAACACCGCATCGCGGAATTCCTCAAGATTGGTGGACTCTTTTGCCGATACCGCGATGATCCCGTCCCAATTAAGCAGTTCACGGGCCTTCTCTTTCGCAGCCTGAAGCGTCGCATCGTCCACCAGATCGATCTTCGACAAGACGCATAGTTTTGGAACATCCAGCGGCTTTAGCTGAGCCGCGACCCACTCATCGCCCCGCCCGATATCCTTGGAGCTGTCGATGAGCATAATCACGACCTCGATATCCTCAAGGGACTTCGAAGCCGCGAGGTTAAGCTCTTCGCCAAGCATGTCATGGGGTTTATGAAAGCCCGGCGTGTCGACGAACACGATCTGATAGCTTGGCCCATTCAAAAGCGCTCGAAAAGGACGTCGCGTGGTTTGAGCGGTCGATGAGGTGATCGCCACCTTTCGACCAAGAAGCGCGTTGATGAGGGATGATTTCCCTGCGTTAGGGCGTCCCACCAAGGTCACAAAGCCTGAGCGAAAAACGCCTTCGGAGTCTTTCTCGTAATTGGTCATCGCGGTGCCTTTACTCGCGGCGTCACGGTGTTTTTTCCGAGATATTTCATCATGAGATCCCCGCTGCTCCAGTTATCAGAGCAACGATACGAGGAACGAAGACGATTAGACCAACGCAAGCCGCGGCGATAGCCATGAGAAGCACCGCTCCTGCGGCGCAGTCCTTCGCGATCTTGGCCAAGGGTTCATAGGTGGCAGTCACCAGATCCACGACAGCCTCAACGGCTGTGTTGAGGCATTCGAAAGCAAGCACGCCGCCGATGGCCAGCAACACGGCCAGCCATTCGGTCCCACTGATCTGAAAGATAAAGCCCGCTACGACAACCACCAGAGCACATATCGCATGTATTTTCATACTCCGCTGGGTTCGGAGTGCATGAAGCACACCTGACCAGGCACAAGAAAAGGCTTGAGCCAAGGGAAAACTCTGACGCTCCTCTTTGTGGCGCTCATTGCGAACGAAACGATCATAGAAGCTCATCGCAGCCGCGCTCCCCAATATCAGCCCTGAGTCCAAGCGGCAAGGAGCGCCTTTTCGCGCTTTTGCATCTCTTCGGCATCGGCATCGTCGATATGATCGTAGCCGCAGAGGTGCAAAAGACCATGGATCAGCAACAGATCGATCTCACCCTCAAAACCGGTGCCATATTCCGCACTTTGGCGTTCGGCCACGTCAGGCGCTATTATCACATCCCCAAGCACAAACACCGGAGCCTCGCTCTGCAGGCTTTCCGCCAGATCCTCCTCGACGCCGTCGCATTCGAAAGAGAGCACGTCGGTAGGACCTTCCTTATGACGATAGGACTCGTTGAGCTCGGTCATCGTCTTATCGTCCACAAAACTGATGGAGACCTCGCTATTGAAGGGCGCCTGCTCCTCGGCAAGTACCGTCTGCGCCAGGGCCTCAAGACTAAAACCCTTAAGTTCTTCCCCACGATAGGCGTAATCAATCATGATGTTCATGAGCGAATTCCTCCTGGAGCCTTCTCATAAGCCGCGACGATGGCGGCCACAAGGGAATGTCGGACGACGTCTTTACGCGTCAGGTCGCAAAATGCGATGTCCTGAAGACCTTCGAGGATCGGCCTCACATGATGGAGCCCCGAGATGCCGTGAGGCAAGTCCGTCTGGCTGATATCGCCGGTAACAACGATCTTTGAGGAGAAGCCGAGACGGGTAAGTAACATCTTCATCTGCTCGGGAGTGGAGTTCTGCGCCTCATCTAAAATGATGAAGCTGTCGTTTAAGGTACGTCCGCGCATGAAGGCCAGCGGAGCGATCTCAATAGTGCCGTTTTCGATGAGCTGATTTGCCCGTTCGGCATCGGTCATATCGTAAAGAGCGTCATAGAGCGGCCGAATGTAGGGATCCACCTTCTCGGTGAGCGTACCTGGCAAAAACCCAAGGCTCTCTCCCGCCTCCACGATGGGCCGGGTAAGGATGACCCGTCCCACCTCCTTGCGCTTGAGCGCCGCTATGGCCATAGCCATTGCCAGGTAGGTCTTGCCCGTGCCGGCTGGCCCAATGCCGAAGGTGATCGTATTTGACCTGATGGCATCCACATAATGCTTCTGGCCGATCGTCTTCGGACGGATCGCCCTTCCTCTATAGGTAAGCAGAATGTCCTCTCGCAATGCGGTGGGCGCAAATTCCGCCGTCCTGATAAGGTCGATCGAGCGACGGACATAATCGCCGTCAAGCTCATCGCCGTGCTCGATGACTTTTATGAGATCAGAGAAGAGCGCGGTAAGCGATTGCACCTCCACCGGATCGCCCTCAAGAATGATCGAATCTCCGCGGACGGTGATCCTCGCCGCATAGGCATCCTGAATCAGTCGAAGGAATTCATCAGCCTCTCCGACTATGGACGCTACGTGGACACTGCTTGGGACGGTGAGGGTGATTTGAGTTTGATCAGTCATAGCTTCATTGTATCAGAGGCCAAGCATATCTTTTTCCAGGGTAAGGGAGAGAAGACTGCCAGGGCTTTGTGCTTCGGTCAAATACACGAGATGATAGCTTTCGCTGCGACCACTCTGGGCGCTTTCCATGAAAACCCACTCCTTGCTCCCCTGCCGGCGAAGTTTGTCCTTACGCTCCAAGCTCTCGGAAAGCTCCCGCAGACGCTGCGCGCGCTCCCGCTTGATTTCCGGGGGGATCTGATCGGGGCGCTTAGCCGCCGGCGTCCCCTCGCGCAGAGAGTAGGGAAATCCATGGATACGAGAAAACGCGCTTTCCCTTGCCAAAGCGAGAGTCTCCTCGAAATCCTCCTCGGTCTCACCGGGAAAACCGGCGATGATGTCGGTGGTCAACGCCACATCGGGCATCGCCTTGCGCAGACGGCCTACGAGCTTCTCAAAATCCTCCGCCCGATAAGGGCGATACATCTCCTTAAGCACTCGGCTACTGCCAGACTGCAGCGGCAGATGAAGATGTCGGCAGATGCGACCCTCGGAGCTTGCCATAAGCTCGATGAGCTCATCGTCCACATCCATCGGTTCGATGGATGACAGGCGCAAACGCCAGAATTCCTCAGGGTTCTTATCGGCGCATTCGTTGAGAAGAAGCCTTAAAAGCCCCGCTAAAGTCAAACCCGAAGCGTTATAAGAGCCCAAATTGATCCCGGTGAGTACGATCTCGCGAACTCCTTGACTCCTCAAGGCTTTGACGCGCTTAATCACCTGATCGCTCTCGAAGCTCACGGCGGGGCCACGAGCGATGGACACGACACAATAGCTGCAGGCATGGTCACAGCCATCCTGTATCTTCACGCCACGACGAAGACGCGAAAAGGATAGCGCGCTTGTCAAACTCGACGCCAGATCGGACTCATCATGACAAGATGAGGAAAAACGCCTGTCCAAGTAGGACTCCATCTCACCTTTAGGCACGGTTTTAACCCGTCCATCCAGCGCCTCGTAGCTTTGAGGGTCAAGAGCCGCCGCGCAGCCCGTCACCAACACCTCGGCGTCTGCGGCATGGGCAAGAGCGTGCCGAACCGCCTTTCGGGTTTTCTTCTCCGCTTCACCGGTCACCGCGCAACTATTGATGATGACCAAATCGGAGTCTTCGAGCGGACTTTCCTTCAGGCCGGCATTCAAAAGCAGTGCCTCATAGTCGTCGGATTCGACGCGATTGACCTTACAGCCCAGATTGACGACCGTGAAGTTTGTCATAGATCTAGACATCGACGTTCGCCGCGCGATCGAGTCCCTGACGCGGCCCCATGAGCCCCAGCTCGTAGAGGGTAAGCGCGCAGGCCACCACGCCAGCGGTCTCCGTACGCAGAATCGAGGAGCCGAGACTGAGCACAAAACTGCGCGGACAATGGGCAAGCAGATACTCGACCTCGTGCGCACTCAGGCCGCCTTCGGGTCCGATGACAATCACGACGGTGGCCTCATGAGGATCTTTTGCAAAGGAATCCAACATGGATGAGATAACACCGCCGAGTAATGAGCTCTCGTCGCTTTCCTCCCAAAAAATGAGAGTACAGGCGGCTTGCGAAGCCAACGAAGCAAGCCCCTTAAGATCTGTTGGAGCCCAAACTTGAGGAATACGATTCTGGCCCGATTGCATGGCAGCGCTTTTTGCTATCTCCTTCCAGCGGGCCACGCGCTTTTCAGCTTTTGCCGCATCGAGGTGGACGATGGAGCGTTCGCAGCCAAGCGGGATAAAGCCGGCCACCCCCAACTCGGTGACCTGGCGTAAGACCTGATCCATCTTGTCGGCTTTCGCAAGTCCTTGAGCCAAAAGAACCGAAGGTCGCCCGCCGCGACGTGAGTTTCGTTGAGCGATCCTCACCAGCGGCGTCCCTTCATCAAATGACACGATCTCGCACTCGAAATAGTCCTGATCCGCATCGATTATGGCAATATGCTCACCGGGAGCCAAACGAAGCACCCGCGCATGATGGGTGTCTTTGGATGATAGATCAAGCGGAAAGACAGGCTTATCCTCGGCGGCTAATACTTGGCTTTCCAAAAAGAAACGGGCTAGCGCCACCTGGCCTCCACCCTATTCGAAGATGTCCCGAAGTTTTTCCAAAGGCGAACGAGATTCAGAAACTGTCTCACCCATTTCCTCCGCCAATGCTTCAAGCAGCTCTCGCTCCTTCTTGTTGAGGTGCTTCGGAATGGTGATATCGACATGAATATACAAATCGCCTCGATCATTGCGCTGCAGCTTCGGCATGCCGAAGCCTTTTACCCTAATGACTTGCGAGTTTTGGCAGCCTTCGGGGATGCGCACCGGCACGAGCTCATCCTCAAAGATGCCATCCACCTGAATCTCCGCGCCAAGGGCTGCCTGCACCATGGACACGTTGACCCGGGCATGAAGATTATCCCCGTCGCGCTCGAAGAATTCATGGGGTTGGATCTGACAGGTCACGATCAGATCGCCCGCGCGAGCTCCCTGAAATCCCGCTTCACCGAAACCGTTCACTCGCAATTGCTGACCATCGCGAATACCTGCGGGAACCTCCACCGTCACCTTCTGGCGATCGGGGATACGACCCTGGCCATCGCATTCAGGACAGGGGTTTTCGATGACGGTTCCCAGCCCCTGGCAACGAGGACAGGTTGTCTGAGACTGCATGTCACCGAAAAACGTGTGCTGTACGGTGATGATGCGACCTTTACCATGGCACTCAGGACAGGTAATGGATTTACCATCAGGACCAAGACCGGTGCCGTCGCAATCAGGACAGGGCGCCAGCCGATCGTAGACGATCTCCTTTTTGACACCGCGCGCCACCTCTTCCAAAGTGATGCGCAGGCCAACGCTCATATCGCGGCCCTCTTTGCGGCTCTGACGGCTACCACCGGCAGCTCCTCCGAAGAAGGAGGAGAAGATATCTCCCATTCCGCCGAAACCGCCGCCAAAGAGATCGCCGAAGTCTACGTAACCGCCACCAAAGGGATTTGATCCTGAGGAGGCAGCTCCTGGAATGGTGCCGAAGCGATCGTACTGAGCGCGCTTTGTGGCATCGGATAAGACGTCGTAAGCCTCGTTGAGTTCTTTGAATTCCTCTTCGGCGTTGGCTGATTTATTGACGTCGGGGTGAAGCTCTCGAGCTTTATGGCGAAAAGCCTTCTTGATATCGTTTTCGGTGGCGTTGCGATCGACGCCGAGCACTTCATAGAGATCTCTGGCCATTAAACCCTCTTAAACCCTTCAACCCTCAGCGGTAGTCTCTTTTTCTATTCGTCTTGAAGCGCACGCCGAGCGGCGCGCACCGCGCGGATGACGCGGGAGTAATTCATCCTGGTAGGTCCGATGACGGCTACGATGCCGGCACCTTCGCCGCGGCCATATTGGCCTGCTACCACCGACACTCCCGCCAAGGACTCGCTCGCATTTTCGGTACCAATGCGAACAACGCAGTCCGCGTCGGACTCCATGGCATCGTCAAACACATGGAGCAGCACCGTATCATCCTCCAAAACCTGCATGATGGGAAGAAGGGATCTCGAAGAGCTGAATTCCGGCTGTTGCAGAAGCGAGCTCATGCCAAGCCGATGACTGCGTCCTCCATTGCTTTCACTGAGGCAGACGATGATTTCCTCCAGGATCAGACGCACCAAAGGAGAGCGAAACGCCTCATCGGTCTTCTTATCATAGGCGGCTTTGATCTCAGCCAACGAGTTACCGATAAACACGCGGCTAAGCAGATTTTGCACGGAAGCAAGTTCCTCAGGGCTGACTTCACCATCAAATGACACCTGACGATTGAGCACCCTGCCGCTTTCCATGACGATCACGATGAGGGCTTGATGGTTGGTGAGCGATATCAAAGACAGCTGACGAATCTGACCAGTGATCAGGGATGGCGCGATTACAACCGAGAGACAATCGGTCAAACGAGTTAAAACCGCAGAGGTGCGCTCAAGAAGCTCATCGAGCTCGGTCGCGCTTCGGCGCAGCTCGGCCACCATATCGCGATCAAACACATCCTCAGCGACCATATCCGAAGCCAGAAGATCATCCACAAAGGCGCGGTAACCCGCATCGGTGGGAATTCGACCAGCTGAAGTATGCGGCTGGGCAATATAGCCCGCGTCCTCAAGAGCCGAAAGGTCATTGCGTACGGTAGCGGGGCTTACCCCCAGATGATAACGCTCGGTTAAGGTACGCGAGCCTACCGGCATCGCGCGAGAGATATATTCCTCAATCAGGGCGCCGAGTACCCGTTGACGACGATCAGAAAGCATGATCCTGGGTTCCTCTCACCTTCCCGTTTCAAGCTTCTCGTTTCGATAATCCACGAACGTATCGCCGGTAGATCGAAAGCACGAACTTGCTTGTTGAATAACAATTTCCCAGCATTTTAGCAGCCAGAGACTTGGAGTGCTAATGGTCCACTAAATTCGACGGAAGAATCATAAAGTCAAGTCGTAAATCCGGCCGTAGAGCTCATTGCCCAAAAGCCAACCACGATCGGTGGGCATCCAGCGTCCTTCTATATGGCGAACCAGACCCAATTCCTCCAATGACTGAAACACGTTTGTTGCCTCAGGCACGAGTTCAGTGGCCTGCTTCAGGGCGCTTTCGCTCACGCCGCGACTCATACGCATTCCAAGCATAAGATCCTCGACCAGCATCGAGGCCCGATCCAGCTCTTCGATCACCCGTCCGTCTTGTACCCTCATACGTCGCTCAGAGTTTTGCGTCATAGTCACCGCCGACCGTCCGAGCCCCACATAGGGCACGCCGGTCCAGTAGGCCTTGTTATGACGGCATTCGTAGCCCCGACGCGCGTAACTGGCAACCTCATAGCGATGAAAACCTGCCCCTCCCAAGACCTCGGCGGCAAGTTCCATGGCATCGGCCTGCAGATCCTCATCCGGAGCTTCCATCGTGCCTGCCAGCACCATGTTGTTGAAAAGTGTGTGCTCCTCGATGGTCAGCGGATAGACGCTCACATGATTGACGCCCAGTCTTATCGCCTCTCGCAGGCTTTTCTCGAAGCTTGCCAAATCCTGCCGGGGAATGCCCGCCATCAAATCGATGCTCACGTTATCAAATCGGCTCTGAGCGGCCACGATGGCTCTCCTGGCATCATCGGCCGAGTGCACACGACCCAAAGCCTCAAGTTCCCCATCGTCAAAGCTTTGCACTCCCAAAGAGAGCCGGTTCACGCCCAAAGCCCAAATATCGGCGATGAGGCGCTCATCGATACTCTCAGGATTGGCCTCCATGGTGCATTCCACATCCGGTTCAAGACGCATGGAAAGAGACAGGGTGTAGAGCAGAAGCGAAAGCCTCTTCGCACCCACATAACTGGGAGTGCCACCGCCGAGATAGACCGTCTCGATAGAGGCCAGCTTTCCCTCTTTGGACGTACGGCGAAGCTCAAGGCTAAGGTTTTCGATGTACTCGTCTATCTCCACCGAAGCTCGGTCAATCGCCTGTGTCGCAAAATCGCAGTAGGCGCAGCGCTTAACACAGAAAGGAATATGCAGGTAAAGTGCTTTGTAGGGATCATGCGGCATCGTTAAGCCTCCCTTAGCTCTAAGCGCTCTTCCAACTCATCGAAGAGTCGCTCATAGTCATCGGCGCTCACGCACGTGGTTATGCGATCCCGCGCGGCCGCGGCGCCAGGTAGGCCGTGGACATAATCCATGGCATGACGACGCATCTTTTGAAGAGGCCCCGCGTCTAACTCCACCATCAGGCGCATATGACGTCGTGCGGTGGCCAAGCGCTGCTGGATGGAGGGCGCTGAGCTTGGCTCCTGCCCGGCGAAGGCGGCTTTTACCTGCGCGAAAATCCAGGGATTTCCCTGAGCAGCGCGAGCGATCATCACGCCGTCACAGTGAGTTTCGGCGACCAAATCTAGCGCCGCTTTTGCCGATCGTACATCTCCGTTGCCGATGACGGGAATTCGAAGCGTCTCCTTGATGCGCATGATGCAGCCCCAGTCTGCATGGCCACGATAATATTGGAGAGCATATCGTCCGTGGACGGTGACAGCAGAAGCGCCCGCGGCCTCCATGATCTGCGCGAAGGCAAGGGAACTGTCATCTCCCATGTCCCAGCCGCGACGAAACTTCACTGTGACCGGACAGTCCACGCGCTCCACGATCGCCTTTACCAATGAGG
>CANRPV010000038.1 GCA_947632575.1 uncultured Eggerthellaceae bacterium
CTCGGGATCACGATGGCCTCGTTTTTTGCCTGAGGTTCGGGAATCGTCATCGGTTGTGTCGGAGCAGGGGTGCCCTTGTCGGATCCCGATGTCGCAGTTGTAGCCTGATATGCCGTCGTATTCGAAGCTAAGCCACCATCAGGTCTATCGCTTTTGGCATTCGTGATCTGCGCCACCGCGAGATACTCGTCAAATGCCTCATCAGATCCGGCAAAGGAGAGCAGGCAATTATCATCGACGAAGAGACGCGCCGTAAGCTCGCTCAGTTTCTGGCTCAGCGCGTGAGCGCAGGTGTCGAAGTTATCTAGCAGCTTTTTGAGGAAGTTGTAGAAGTCTATGCCATCAAGCTTTTCGCGAACGACTCCGGCGGGCGAGAAGTATGAGGAAACGCGAGCCATGGCCGTGCTATGACCAGCGTTGATCACGCTCTGCTCAAAGTACACCTTCCTCTGTATAAGAATGTCGCGAATCTTGCTGTGATCAGAGAAGTCCGTTTCGGTCAGGATCTCGAGCGGCAAATCTACCAGCGCCTTTATGTTTTTGTCTAAGGCTGAGGTGCTGACCACGAACTTCATCGTGAGTTGATCCTGGCTTTTAGGACTCTCGTAGACTTCATTAAAGAACGTGAGGTTGCCAAGCTGACTTTGAATGAGCAGGTCAAGCTCGGCTGCTGAGTGCCGTGTTGTGGGAAGCTTCCCGAGCACGAGACTCAAAAGACTGAGATAGGGCAGCTCCTCGAAATCGATACCCGCGAAATCAAAGTAGCGATAGCTATAGGTGATCCCGTGAGTTGCCACATCGTGACGCAGACAGGCCAGGGGCTTGGTGTCAAGCAAACGGTAAGAAGGATCTTCTGGTGCGGCTTTGATGTCGCCTACTCGAAGCTGCGGAAGGCTTGCCAAAGCCTCGGGACTGTCAGGGCTTTCTTGCTCTTCACGTAGCTCTTGGACGTCTTGCTCAAGCGCATCCAATGCTTCAGTAGTGAGGGTCTCAGCCATTTGCATAAGGCGCGGATCGGCGCCACTATCAGCTTTTTCGCTGGGAACCAATTCCACCTCAGCCCAGTGGTTATTCTCCAGAACGAGTTCGCGAAGGAGATCCTCGAAATAGCCCTGTTCTAATTTCTCCCTAAGAGAGGCGAAGGCATCCTCATAACGAAGATAGGCTGTCGCTAAATCATCGTCGTAGAGCCAGCCGGCCATGGAAGACATGGCTAATAATACGCCATCCGGATAACCGAAATTACGCTCCCGCATGACAAACTCAGAGTGCGACAGCGCCGCGGCGACCAGTTCGTGATCAAGGCCTCCGTCAACAAGCTTTCGCACGGTCTTTTCCACGAGGGGCCGAAAACGCTCAGCCCCTTGCTCCTCAAGTCCTTTGAGCTGTAACACCACAAAGGGTTGGAGAATAGCATCTGCCACATAGGAGGAGGCATCTGCTGCCAACCCGGCGTCAAGAAGGGCGCGCTTTAAGGGGGCCTCGTTGGAACCCATGATGGCGTCAAAGAGGATATCAACCGCTATCATGCGCTCTCGGTCATGGACATCTCCGATCACATAGCCTAAAGCCATGGAAGCGTTTTCCGGGGCAGTGTTCATGAGTTTACGCACGCCGGGTGCAACTACAGGATTCTGCGCATCAAGGGGATTGGGCTTTTCCCGTGTCTCTGATTTTTCGGAGGCCTCAGCGAGCGGCGTGAGATAGCGGCTATCGATAAAGTCCAAAAAGCGATCCAGATCGAGATTGCCGTAAAGGACGATATAGCTATTATCTGGGCGGTAATGGCGACGGTGATTATCGAGAAAGCCCTCGTAGCTTAGAGCGGGGATACCCTCAGGGGTACCACCGGACTCGAAACGATAGGTGGTATCAGGAAAGAGGCTCGCGGAAAGAGCGTCGTAGAGCACGGATTCGGGATCCGAAAGCGCTCCCTTCATTTCGTTATAGACGACTCCGTTGTATTTAAGCTGCGGTCTGTCATTCGCCTCACCGTTTTCGTCGACTTCGATATGCCAACCTTCCTGCTTAAAGATCGAAGGCTTGGTGTAGATGGCCGGATAAAACACCGCATCCAAATAGACATGCATGAGGTTCATAAGGTCTTGCTCGTTGGTAGATGCCACCGGATACATGGTCTTATCGGGAAACGTCATCGCGTTCAAGAAGGTTTGCATGGAGCTTTTCAGAAGGTGCACGAAAGGCTCTTTGACGGGGAACTGCTCGGATCCGCAAAGCACAGAATGCTCGAGAATGTGAAACACTCCGCTGTCGTCATTAGCCGGGGTTTTGAAGGCGATCGAAAAAGCCTTATTGGAATCCTCGTTTTGGAGATAAAGCAGACGGGCATTGCTTGTCCGATGACGCATGATATGGGCTGTGCCATCGATCTCATGGAGGTCTTCACTCGACTGGAGAGTGAAGCCGTGGGCATCGGCCGCAGACTTAACGGCGGCAATATTTTCAGCGGCGGCGTAATTAGTCGACATAGGGTTTACCTCTTCAACATGAATCTGCGATAAGGAATCGTTGGTAAGGAACCTGCGATAAGGAGGGATCAGTTATAGCTCGCTTGCGAGGTAGTTGATAATGTCATCAGACTCGTAGAGAGCTTTCCCATTTTCGACAAGGCAAGGCACTTGATACTTACCTCCGATGGAGATGAGAGCGGCTTTGTTAGCCTCGTCATGGGCATCGCGAAGTTCCAAATGGATGCCGTGATCTTCCGCGAAGCTGAGCACTTTATGGCAATAGGGGCAGGTGGGAAAATAATAGAGGACATGGTTTTCTTGACATTCAGACTGAGCCATGGTTTTTCCTTTCGCTATTTTGAACGTAGGATAGCGGAAAAACCTGGTGATCGGCCTGACTTTGGTTAAGATAGCCGGTAAAGGCTGAAAAGTTAAGCGATCGATAGGGTGTATATGGCAGAGCAAGAGGATCGCACGCCGAAAAGAAAAGCGTCGGTGACCCGCAAGACCATTGGCTATTTCTGGTGGGCAACAAAAAGACACTGGCCGTGGTTTTTGGGCGCTGTCTTGTCTACGGTGGGCTATGTGTTCCTTCTGAACTTTATGAATCCCTTCCTTATGGGCAAAGTCATAGATTTGGTGGCTGAAGGGAGGGCGGAACCGGATACGGTCTTTGCCGTGTTCGGCCCCATAATCATCGTATTGATTCTCGTGAATGTCTTTGGTCAGATCTGCTCTAAGCTTCAGGACTATTTCGATGCGAAGACAACTATTCTTGCAAACTATGACCTGATGACCTATGCCTTCGATACTCTCTCGAATCAATCCATGACCTTTTACTCTAATCGCTTCGGCGGATCGCTTGTGGCTCAAGTCCAGCGATTTGTCTCGGCTTACACCAATCTTGTGGATCGCATGGTTTACTCTTTTTTGCCCTTGGTGAGCTCCGTGACTTTCACGGTTGTGTTGCTGCTCCCGTCAGTTCCGCTTTATGTGGCTCTTTTGGCTGTGGTGCTTTTTATCTACGTGGTCGTGGTCTATAAGCTCTATTCGAGCATTCTGCCCGCCAATGCGAAAGCAGCCTCAGCGGGCAATGTGCTTTCTGGGCAATTGGCTGATTCCATATCCAATATCATGGCCGTGAAAACGTCGGGTCGTGAAGCTTATGAGCGAGCTCGCTTCGGAGAGGCGAATAAGCGCGTTTTGGAGGCCGATTCCCAGCGCATGCGCGCGAACATTCGCTGCGGCGCGGCGACCAGTAGCATCATCGTTATGATCATGGGTCTTTGCATCGTGTTCGTCACCGGGGGAAACGCATGGCTTGGCATCACTCCGGGCGTTTTGGTGATGATGTTTAACTACACCTACAGCCTTACCATGAGCTTTAACATGCTCTCCGCGAATTTTCAGGCCATCAACCGGGCTCTGGGCGATGCCTATGATCTTACCGTAGCGCTTGGTGAGCCACTTTTGGTGGCCGATGACGCCGACGCGAAGGATTTGGATGTCGAGAAGGGGAAGATCGATTTTCAGAAGGTGGGATTCCACTATCCCGACGCGCCTTCCGAGGCCATGGTTTTCGATGATTTCAACTTGGATATACCAGCTGGTCAGCGCGTGGGCCTTGTCGGAAAGTCGGGATCGGGCAAGACAACGCTTACCACGCTTTTGCTTCGTCTGGCCGATCTACAAGATGGCAGGATTTTGATAGACGGACAGGATATCTCCCATACGACCCAGACGAGTCTCCGGCGCCAGATCGCCTATGTGCCCCAGGAGCCGCTGCTGTTCCATCGCTCTATTCGCGAGAATATCGCCTATGGTAAGCCCGAGGCGAGTGAAGAGGAGATAATCGCGGCGGCGGAAAAGGCTAACGCGCTTGAGTTCATCGAGAAGCTTCCTCTTGGCTTTGACACCATGGTGGGAGAGCGCGGCGTGAAGCTTTCTGGCGGTCAGCGCCAGCGTATCGCCATCGCGCGAGCGATCTTAACCGATGCCCCCATTCTTGTACTTGATGAGGCCACCAGTGCGTTAGATTCCGAATCCGAGCGGCTGATACAAGAGGCCCTTAAAACGCTGATGGCGGGACGAACCGCTCTGGTCATCGCTCATCGCCTCTCTACGGTGGCAAGCTTGGATAGGATCGTCGTCTTGCAGGATGGCAAAATTGTCGAAGATGGAACTCACCATCATTTGGTCACCGCAGGCGGACCTTACGAACAGCTTTGGGATCGCCAGACCGGCGCATTCCTGGACGAAGAGTAGAAGAATTGCGAGGTAACGAGTACTATGAGTCTATCAGAGCTCTAGTAAAGGGAGGCTTTATGCGGGAGATAACGCTTGGTTCCACGGGAATTACGGTTAAACAAAACGCCTTCGGTGCGCTACCTATTCAGCGAGTTGACGAGACATTAGCAGTTGAGATTCTCAGACAAGCCTATGAAGGCGGCATGCGCTATTTCGATACGGCACGAGCCTATACCGATAGCGAACACAAGCTGGGCCTGGCTTTTGCTGATAGACGAGGCGACATCTACCTCGCGACAAAGACGATGGCCAAGACTCCCGAGGCGTTCTGGATCGATCTTGAGCGTTCCCTTGAAGAGCTACGCACCGACTACATTGATGTCTATCAATTTCATTGTGTGGACCAGTGCTGGGCTCCGGGGGATGGAAGCGGCATGTATGAATGCATGCTCCAGGCTAAGGAGCAAGGAAAGATCCGCCATATCGGAGTGACCGCCCATAAACTCCAGGTGGCTTTCGACTGTGTGGAGAGCGGCTTGTATGAGACGCTCCAGTATCCCTTTAGCTATCTCTCCTCCGAAAAAGAGCAGGAACTCACCCGGCGTTGCGCAAGCAAGAATATGGGCTTTATCGCTATGAAGGGTGTCGCCGGAGGCTTGATCAATAATTCCAAAGCCGCAATGGCTTTTATGGCCCAGTTCGAAAACGTGCTCCCCATCTGGGGTGTCCAACGCAAAGAGGAGCTTGAGGAATGGCTTGCGTTCATGGATGAGACTCCCGTCATGGACGAGGAGATCGCAAGCTTCATCGAACAAGAGCGTTCGGAACTATCAGGCGAGTTCTGTCGAGGTTGTGGCTACTGCCTGCCCTGCCCGCAAGGAATCCAGATCAATCAATGTGCACGTATGGCACTGATGGCCAAGCGCGCGCCGAGCGTCACCTGGGCGGGCGAAAAGAACATAGAGATGATGGAGAAGACGAAAGACTGCGTAGGCTGCCGGGTTTGTGTGAGTCGCTGCCCCTACAACCTGCCCATCCCTGAGCTGCTCAAGAAAAATTACGAAGAGTATCAACAAATCCTCAGCTCGCAACAGGCTTAACTATCAGGGCCTGAGCGCGCAAGCGGCCTAAGAGGTAGAACCTCAGCTCGCAACAGGCTTGAGAGGCCCGGGGTTGCGCCAAATGATGGATCGGGCTTTCGTCCAGTTAAGAGCTGGGTTTACGCCCAAATAACCGTGCTCTCCCTCTCTTTGGCGGGCGTCTCTTTGGCGCCATAGCCCAAGATGCAGATGCCATGAACTTCATAATCCTCAGGAAGCCCCAAGTCGGAAAGCTGAGAGCGCACTTCGGGTACATCACAGATGCCCTGAAGTTGGTTGATCCAGCAGCTACCGATGCCAAGGCTGTGAGCGGCAAGGAACATGTTTTCCATGGCGCAGCCATCGTCCTCGCGTCCGAACTGGGCGCCCTTCTTGTGGCCGACGATGATAGCGGCCTCGGGGCTGTACATCTGGTAGTTTTCCCGGTCCAGGGCGGTGCCTATAACTGCAGCAAGATTTTGAATACGTTCGCGATCGTTGACGACGATAAAAGTCCATTCCTGGCGATTCATGGCGGAAGGAGCCCAAACACCACAGGTAACGATAGCCTCGAGATCTTCCTTAGGAATGGGTTTCACCTCAAAGGCGCGAGTAGAGCGACGGCTTAAGATAGCATCGATGACAGGATTAGTTTTCATGAAAGATCCTTTCGCACGTTGATGGGCCACAAACGTTTTTCGAATACGCGAATATCCATGGTCATTTACTTGATACAGATTAGTCTCTCGGGTGGTTATTGTCGGGTAGATCTTTGCGAAAGAGTTCGATATATCGAGTTTTGCCCTCTTCTTGAACGCTTTGAAGCAATTGTAGCGACCGAGCCTCAGTGGTGATCGGCTGCACGGCGGCGCGCAGCTCATCGAGGCTGACTGCGCCTTTCGTGGGCCATCGCCGTGTGAACGTGAGATGGGGCTTGAACGCTCGATCAGGCACGTCAAACCCCGCATTCTGAAAAGCAGCACGCAGCCTTCTTTGACAAGCTACCAGAGCAGGGCTTGGATCGACTCCAACCCAGAGGGTTTTCTCGCGACCACGACCGAAGGTTCCAAACCCTCCGAGAATAAGTGGAAGCGGTCTGCCCTCGTACGCATCAAGTATGGATATCGCCTCATCAATCCTTGGAGTTGGACCAAGAAAAATCAAGGTGATATGCCAATTTTCTGATGGGATGATACGCGTGCGAGGAGCAGCATCAAGCAGGATCGCCCGATAGACCTTAAGGGATTCCAGGGCTTGACTATCAAATTGGATGGCTGCAAAAACATTAGCGGTCATACTAGGGAATTGTAATACCCCTCTATAAAAAGTCCTGTATCAAATACTTGTAAAGCCATGTCGTATATCTTGTTGGTTTGCTTGCAGACGTTCTTTTCGTTTAGGTTGAACGGCTATTATGGATAGGCGAACCTAAACGCTCAATCAAACCAAATAATACTCAAGGTGATTAAGGAGGCATATGGATAAGCGAACAAAGATTATTTGCACCTTGGGGCCTTCGGTAGATACCGATGAGCTCATACGTGAACTTATTACTTCGGGCATGGATATCGCCCGCTTTAATTTCTCTCATGGTTCACACGAGGAGCATTTGCGCCGCGTGGAACTGATAAAGCGTATTCGCGAGGAGCTGGGTTCTCCCTGTGCGATGCTCCTTGATACCAAGGGCGCAGAAATCCGCACTGGTCTTTTAGAGGACGGACAGCCTATTGAACTTGAAGCCGGACAAACACTTACGTTGACCTGCGATGATATAAAGGGTAATCGCGACCGCATCCATCAAAACTGCCAGATTCTTCCGCGTCATGTGAATCCTGGCACAGAAATCCTTATCGACGACGGCTTGATCGCACTGGAAGTGCAGGCGGTCGAGGGTAACGATATCCTTTGCCTGGTTAAAAATCGCGAAACTCTCGGAGAACAAAAATCCATCAATGTTCCCGGTGTTTCCGTACCACTGCCGGCAGTTACCGACTCGGATCGCGATGATCTGCTGTTTGGCATCGAGCACGGTTTTGATTTCGTGGCCGCTTCCTTTGTCCGCGACGGTTATGGGGTGCGGGCCATTCGCGATTTTCTGAATGAGCACGGTGGCGAGGACATCGCTATTATCGCCAAGATAGAAAACGCGGATGCGGTTGAAAACATTGAGGAGATCGTCGACGAGGCAGACGGTATCATGGTCGCCCGTGGTGATCTAGGCGTAGAAGTGCCTGAGTACTTAGTCCCTCACATCCAGAAAGAGATCATTCATATCTGCAATCGCAACCGTAAACCGGTCATTACCGCGACGCAGATGCTCGATTCTATGATTCGCAATCCTCGACCCACCCGTGCTGAGGTAGGGGATGTGGCTAACGCTATCTACGATGGTACTGACTGCGTCATGCTCTCCGGCGAAACAGCAGTGGGGAAGTATCCGATCAGCGCCGTGAAGACCATGGCAAGGATTTCGGAGTTTACTGAGCAGCAGATCTTTGAGGATGAGGGATATACCCATTTTGCCAGTCGCACGAAGACCGATGATCGCGCCCCGGTCGCTCTTGCGGTGGCTACAGCTGCGCTGACCACTGCCGAGGCTGTGGAAGCGAAGTGTATCGTCTGTCCGACTATGACTGGTCGTACTGCGCGGCTCATCTCAAGTTTCCGTAGCCCAATTCCTATTTATGCGGTGACTCCAGTGCCTGAAGTGGTGCGTTCCATGCAGCTTTTCTGGGGTATCAAACCCATCTTGGGCAACGTAGAAGGCGACATGAGCCAAGTGATCTTTAATGCTCGAAATGTGGTGCTTGCAGAGGGCTTGGTTCAAGAAGGCGATATAGCGGTATTTACGAGCGGGGATCGTGCGACGAGCCCTATCGTTCCGGATGAAACGGGTCAGATCGAGCGTTATGCACCCACCAACGTCATGTATGTAGTTCAGATCCGGGAAGACAACGTTGAAGGCGAAGCGTTGATGCCTGCCGTTCGGCTGAAATAAACGACCGTTGGTTGTAGACCGAGAGTGCTTTACCTGCCGGTAACTTTCAAATTTGAAACAAACCCATGATGAGGGCATAGAACGTTAAGCAGCTTATTTAAAATGATGCTGTTGTATTGTGAAGGAAAGGACAGTGATCATGGATAAGCAGCCCGATGCCATCATGGAGACAGGTATTGCTCCGCTTGATGAAGAGCTTGGCGGAATTCACTACGGAGACGTTGTGGTGATTGCCGGGCGGGCTGGCAGCGGTAAGACATCGTTGTCACTGGCTATCGCTGAGCATGTCAGTGTGGCCGAGGATCGTGCGATTCTCATTATCCCGTTGGAGATGGAAGCTGAGGACGTAGCGCCTCGTATGCTGACCTGCCGTATTACGGCAGCCCGGGTTCTTGGTAAAGATACTGGCGATGAGATGCGTGACGTTCGCAATGAGGGCGAGCTCATTAAAGTCGCTGAGAGTGCCGTAGGTCCCATCATTGGTAATGTGATTACCCAGACCAGAATTCTTTCTAAGTCCGGCGTTGATGTTGGTATCGATGATGTTATCGACATCATTCGCGATCAGAATGCTCAGATCGACGGTGGCATCTCCTTGGTAGTCGTCGACTTCCTGCAGCTCATCCGTCCGGATGACACCAGTGAGTCTATGAACCGCGCCGCTCAGATGCAGTACATCGTTGATCGTCTGAAGGAAGTAGCCGAAGAGCTGCAGCTGGGTGTTCTGTTGATGGCTCAGGTCTATACCGAGGATGACACCTTGGAAGGCCTGCTCACCAATGACCAGTTCAGGGCTATTGCCAATGCTACCGACAAGGTCATCTTCATCTCCAAGGGCGAGCCGGATGCCAACGAGTACTATCCGGTACGCATTGACGTCTTCAAGGGCGTCGACAATCCGATCGAGGAAGTTGACGTCGTAGTTGATTATCAGACGATGAACTTCGACCATGACTAATGCTGCCGGTGAAAGCCAGGTAAGTAGTCATAAAAGCGGCAGGGCCGGAAGGATTATTCTGCGCATACTTATTGGTATTGTTGCGGTATTTGTCCTTCTGGTCCTGCTTTTAAATATTTTCGTACGGGTGTATTTCGCACCCTTCTATGCGGAGGCTCAGCAGGAGTTCCCAATCCCCGGCAATAACACCGGATTTGTGGTACAGGATCAGGACTACGTCGAGTCCGAGGATCTTTGGATCTTTAGCGGCTATATGGCTGATGGGTCAGCCAGCCCTCTCTACAAATATGCCGTAGATGGTTCCACCACGAAGATTTTCGTCGATCTTCCTGATGGTAGCACCTATGCAGGCCATGGCGGAGGTTTCTCCAGCTCTGATGACTATGCGTTTTTGACCATCGAACAGGGTTATATAGTGATGCCCCTCGATGATGTTTTGGCCGCTCAGGAGGGTGATCACGTTCAGGCGCTCGAAAGGATCGGTCTCGATTTTTCGCCAGCTTTCTTAAACATTCAAGATGGCAAATTAATGACCGGGAACTATTATTATCCCGGATCTTACGAGACGCCCGAAGAAGATCACATCAAGACTCCGGATGGAACGCAAAACTATGCTGTCGTCTATGTATATCCCGCTGATGAACAGGGAAAATACGGCTTCGCAGAAGATGCGTCTGAAGTTTACTCCATCACCGAGCGATGCCAGGGCGTTTGCCTTTCTCCCGATGGGGAAGTGGTGCTTTCAACTTCCGCTGGCGTGTTCCCGTCGCATTTCTTCTTCTACGATCTTTCGCTGACCAGGCAGGACGGCACGTTTAAGGCCGATGGCAACGAGGTGCCACTTTACTGCCTTGATGGTCGCAACCTGACGAGGGATGTGACGGCGCCACCTATGTCCGAAGGTATCGTGCTGCGTGATGGTCGCATTTGGTTTGCCGAGGAATCCGCGAGCAACAAGTACATCTTTGGGAAGTTCTACTTCGGCGGAAACGTGATGTCGTTCCCCGCTTAGCTCATCGGGCTTTTGATATTAGACGGCGTTGGAAAACGATGAAAACGATGAAAACGATGAAAACGTTGGATGATGTTTCACGATGCCGAATGGATAACATCGGATAACGTTGGATAACGCGGATAACGCGGATAACGTTGGATCACATTAAAAGACGCCAGATCATCAATCCCACTGTCTAAAATGATCCGAAGTCTAAACGATCAAATGTCCAAGCCGATATTCATACTACCGCTGCGATAGC
>CANRPV010000039.1 GCA_947632575.1 uncultured Eggerthellaceae bacterium
GACAGGACGATTGAAGGCCATGACTCCACCATAGGCACTCACCGGGTCGCACTCATGGGCGCGCTTGTAGGCCGTGGTAACATCCTTGTCCTCGCAGACACCGCAGGGGGTCAGATGCTTGACGATCACGCAGGCCGGATTCTCATACTCCCGTACAGCGGTCCAAGCCGCATCGAGATCAAGGTAGTTGTTGTAGGAAAGTTCCTTGCCCTGATGCTGAACAGCATGACCCAGACTATGCTCCGCACCCTGATAGTTATCGCGCGTATAGAAAGCAGCCTTTTGGTGCGGGTTTTCGCCGTAACGAAGATCCTGCCTCTTGGTCAGCTCCACCGTCAACTTCTGGGGGAAGAGATCCTCCGGAACGTCATTGAGCTGAGCGTTCATCCAGCTTGCAATAGCGCCATCATAGCGCGAGGTAGTCTCAAATACCTTGAGCGCGAGCTTGGCGCGAGTTTCTCTGGTGGTTGCTCCCCCATGAGCCCGCATCTCCTCCAAGATGGCGTCGTAGCTGGAGGGGTCGATCACCACCGTCACGCTTTCGAAGTTCTTCGCGGCGGAGCGCAGCATGGAGGGACCGCCGATGTCGATGTTTTCGATACAGGTGCCGAAATCAGCCCCCGAGGCCACGGTCTTCTCAAAGGCGTAGAGGTTCACCACGACCATATCGATCATCTTGATACCCTGATCGGCCGCTTCAGCCATATGCTTGGGATTATCCCGCTTAGCCAAAAGTCCGCCATGAACCCGCGGGTGCAAGGTCTTTACCCGGCCGTCCATCATCTCGGGAAACTCCGTGACCTCATCGATGGGTGTAACCGCAACACCCCCCTCGCTCAAAGCCTTCGCGGTGCCGCCCGTGGAGATGATCTCGGCGCCGAACTCCTCAGAGAGAGTGCGAGCGAAATCCACCACGCCGGTCTTATCCGTAACAGAAATGAGTACACGAGAAATAATAGGGTCTGCAGCCATGGCCATCCCTTTCGTCGTATGAGGCCTTAATTCCTTTTCGGGCACCTTAAGATCATATTGTAGAGCTTCTTAGATTCAATGATGTCCTATTCCCCTACGGAAACTTTATCATCCGGCCCAATGGTCACTTTGCCTTCGGCGATCTTGCGGAGCACTTCTTGGTAGATCATGTGCTCCGTCTCATGAATACGCGCCTCAAGGGCCTCGAGGCTGTCGCCCTCAAAAACTCTCACGGGTTCTTGAGCGATGATGGGGCCTTTGTCGTATTGGGCGTTCGCGAAGTGGACGGTTACCCCTGTCACCTTTACCCCGGCGTCGAAAGCTTCCTGTATCGCATGGGCTCCTGGAAAAGCTGGAAGGAGCGCGGGGTGGAGATTCAAGATTCGGTTCGGAAAGGCATCCAAGGCGACGCTCGTGAGCTTTCGCATATACCCTGCCATCACCAGATATTCGGCGCCGCTCGAGAGCATCTCATCCACTATGAGCTGATCCGCCCGCTCGGGGTCTTGATAGATATCCCGATTGAGCGCAAGGGCGGGTATGTGGGCATCCTCGGCCCGTTTAAGTCCATAGGCGTCAGGCCTTGAGGATATGACTTTAACCACCTCGACCGGAAGGCCATCATCGGCGGCGGCGTCAATGATGGCTTGAAGGTTGGTTCCACTTCCCGATATCAACACACCGATCTTGAGCTTAGCCATAGGCAATCGATCCTTCCGTATCTAAAGGCGGCATGTCTAAAAGAGGCATGACTGATTCTCGTAAACCACCTTACCCGTGCCCGCCGTGATCGAGCCGATGCGATAAGGAGACTCACCCGCCTCGCTCATCAAAGCCTCGACCCTCTCCGCCTCAGCGGGATCAACGATAAGCACAAGCCCTATACCCATATTGAAGGTCTTCAGAGCCTCCTGCTCACTCAGGTGAGCTTTTTCGCATACGTGCCTGATAATGGGAGGCACGGGCCAGCTTCCAACGTTTACCACCGCGTCAACCTTGTCGTTGAGAGCGCGGTCAAGATTTTCAGAGATTCCGCCTCCGGTGATATGGGCAAGAGCCTTGATCCCTTGCGGGATGTCCCGAAGAGCCTTGAGAACCGGCTTAACGTAGATTTTCGTCGGGGTTAGCAGAGCCTCGGCAAGACTCTGTCCGCCGAGATCGTCACGCTTTTCGTGGAGTTCCTGATCGCTTTTCCCTTCGACGCAGACCTTGCGCACCAGCGAATAGCCGTTGGAGTGCAGGCCACTTGAGGCAAGGCCTATGAGCACATCACCTGGCTGCACATGGATCGGATCAAGCATCACGGCACGGTCCACGAGACCAACGCAAAAGCCGGAGAGATCATAGTCATCGGGATCCATGACGCCGGGGTGCTCTGCCATCTCCCCGCCGATCAGTGAACAACCAGCTAACTGGCAGCCTACGCCAATTCCCTCGACGATGGACTGAACCAACGCGGGTTCGAGTTTGCCGATGGCGATATAGTCAAGGAAGAAGAGGGGCTCGGCACCGGTGGCTAAGACGTCGTTTACGCACATCGCCACCAGATCAATGCCCACCGTAGAGTGGAGACCCGTCATCTGAGCAAGCTTGAGCTTGGTGCCAACACCGTCGGTGCCGGATACGAGCAGCGGATCGGCCATGGATTTGGCCGCGGCGATGGAGAACAAGCCGCCAAAGCCGCCGATATCGCCCACCACTTCGGGTCGATAGGTCTCATGGACGATGGCTTTTATGCCGCGCACCGCCTCGGCTCCGGCAGCCGTGTCGACTCCCGCTTTCGCATAGGTGATCTGCTCATCGGTCATGAACGTCTCCTTCACTTTGATGACGAGGCCGGAAACTGGCTGTCTACCGCCTCCGCCGCCGGGGCGTACAGCGCCTCGAATCCTTTTTGTAGAGCGAAGCTCTTTTGAGCGAGAGCCTCGGGAATCTCCACCGGGTAGTCGCCGGTGAAACAAGCTTCGCAGAAGGCCGGATGGTTCACATCAGACACGGCTTCGCGCAAGCCCCCGATAGACAGAAACGCCAGAGAGTCCGAACCGATCCATTCGTTCATGGCCTCAAGGTCCATATTAGCGGCGATGAGCTGGTCGCGATTATCGGTATCGATGCCGTAGAAGCAAGGCCAGAGCACCTCCGGGCTCACGATGCGCAGATGCACCTCTTTGGCTCCCGCATCCCGAAGCATCTTGACGAGCTTTTTGGAGGTGTTGCCGCGAACGATGGAGTCATCGATAACCACGAGGCGTTTGCCTCCGATGATCTCGGGCAGAGGATTCAACTTCAGGCGAATGCCCAGTTGACGCATCGCCTGCGTGGGATTGATGAAGGTTCTGCCCACATAGCGATTCTTAACGATACCGTCGGCGTACTCGATGCCGCTCTCAGTGGCAAAGCCGAGAGCTGCCGGCACGCCCGAGTCGGGAACGCCCAGGACGAGATCGGCGTCAACAGGCGCCTCGCGGGCCAAAATACGTCCCGTATTGCGCCGAGCCAAATAGACGCTCTGACCGTCGATCACCGAATCGGGGCGAGCGAAATAGACGTACTCGAAAATGCAGGAGGCACGCTGGCGTGGGGGTACTCCCTGCATGGACACCATACCCTCCTTATTGAAACGCACCACCTCGCCCGGCTCCACATCGCGCAGATAAGTGGCGCCGGCAATGTCGAGACCGCAGGTCTCAGAAGACACGACCCAGCCACGGCCTTCTGGTAGTTCGCCGATGCAAAGCGGACGGATGCCGTTGGGATCGCGGAAGGCGTAGAGCGAATCCGGATTGGCGAGCACCATGGCGTAGGCGCCCTCCAAAATCTCCATCGCGCGAGCGATGCCGGTGCGCAGATGATTCGTCTCTTTGGTGGCGAGCCCGATGACCTTGGACGCCACCTCGCTATCGGTGGTGGAGTGGAATTGGATGCCGCGCTCCACAAGTTGGGCTCTGATGGCGTTGGTGTTCACCAGCGTACCATTATGGGCGAGCGCCAAAAGCACCTCATCAATGGCGAACACATGGGGCTGGGACGCCTCCCAGGAAGCGGATTTGCCGCTGGTGGAGTAGCGTGAATGGCCGACGGCCACAAAGCCTTCGAGGGCGGCAAGCGACGCCTCGTCGAAGATCTGGGTGACCAGGCCGAGGTCCTTCTCCACCATGATGGTCTCGCCATCGCCCACCGCGATGCCAGCGCTTTCCTGACCGCGGTGCTGAAGGGCCTGCAAACCATAACAGGTCATGCGAGCCACATCCTCCCCGGGGGCAAAAACACCGAATACGCCACAGGCCTCCTCTAAGCGATCGGGCCTCTCTCCAGGTAAAACGGAGCCGCTCATGACACTCTCTCTTCCATTCCTGATTCCAAACCTTCTACGTAGTCCGGATTCACCAGATCGGCACTTTCGTTGTCGACGATATTGGCCGTCCCCGCATTTTCATCCGAACCGTTGAGCGAAAAGTACTCACTCACGTAGCAAAACACCACATTACGATAGGAGTTATCATCATCGCAGGTAGAAAACGCAAAAACCTTGGGAATTGTATTTGCCGCGGGCGCCGCGGGATCAGGCTGCACCCGGGATTGATCCACCCGAGCCTGAATATAGGCCGTCAGATCGGCGGTGCTGGGGAAATTCTGTCTGACGATGTCGGTAGCACTACCCGCTATATGATCGATGGCGAAGGACCGCAACTCGTAGTTGCCCGCCGGTGTAAGCAGGTAGAAGACCCGGTGGCTGTTGAACACCGCCGGATCGAGAAAATCGTTTAAACACGCGAACATCGCGCCGTTTCTCATGTTGTGACCGTAGATGATATTGAGCTGGTCGGCGAAATTGGCGTCATTGTCGCCCGCGAGCATGATCGATCCATACTCGGCCCCGAAAGCCGACGTATCGCCATAGAAATTATGGTCGAGATAGTACTCATCATCCCCGCTCCGGTAAGCCACGGGATAATTGATGACGGTACCGGGCACATAGATCCAGGCCACAACACCTGGATTGATCGCCTGCAGCGCCGCCCAATCCACCCGGAAATCCGCCAGCGTGGCGCCTTCCTCTTGGACGGTCAGCGCGTCGCTGAGTTCGTCATAGCTGTTCTGACCGTTCCAGTAGCTAAACCAGATGCAGCCCAAGGCCGCAAGGGAAAGCACAAGCACCACGGCTGCCACCGCCACGACGATGCGCCAGGGGCGCCTCCGACGCTTTCGAGCCTGCAGCAGGACCTGTTCTTTGCTCTGATGGCTATATGGCAGCCTTGTTGCACCCGCAAGCTGGGGCTGGCCACCGCGGGGAACGTAGACCTCACGCGCGGAACGAACGGGACGCTGACGCTGCTGCATCCTATCCCTTTCCATAAAGCCTCGAAGAGTTGATGACTACTCCTTAACCATAAGGCGCTTCTCGAGAGCCTTGACGATGATCTTGAGCGCCTTGACGCGAGCGTAGCGCTTGTCATCGCTTTCAAGCACGATCCAGGGAGCGAACTCGGTGGAGGTCAAACGGAACATGTCGTCGATAGCCGCCTTGTACTGGGGATATTTGTCACGATTGCGCCAATCGTCCTCGGTGATCTTCCACTGCTTATCCGGATTGCTCTCGCGCTCCTGGAAACGACGCAGCTGCTCCTCGGGTGACACGTCGACCCAGAACTTCAGCAAGATCGCGCCCCAATCGATGAGGTCATGCTCGAATTCGTTGATCTCGTCATAGGCTCGTGACCACTCTTCGGTGGTGGCGAAGCCCTCAACGCGCTCCACCAAAACGCGTCCATACCATGAACGATCATACATGCCTACATGGCCGGCCTTAGGCAGACGGGTCCAATACCTCCATAAAAACGGATGCATGAGCTCGGGTTTCGTGGGCGCCGGCGAGGGATAGATGTTGTAGGCGCGGGCATCGAGAGCTTGAGCCACGCGCTTGATGTTGCCGCCCTTGCCTGCCGCGTCCCAACCTTCATACATGATCATCAGAGGAATGCGATCCTGATACATGATGTTCTCAAGACGGAAGAGCTTCGCCTGGAGCTCCTTGAGCTGCTTTTTGTATTCGTTTTCGGGAAGAACGAGGCTGTGATCCACATCGTCGATACGCGGATATTTCTTCACGATCTTGAAACGCGATTTGGTTGGCGCAAAGGAGCTCTCCAGCTCCGCCTGGGCAACGGCGGCGGCAAGCTTAGCCCCGCTCAATACGCCGCGCTCCTCAGGAGCGGCCTCGGAACTTTCCGTCTCCGGGACCTGAGCTGAGACCTGCGTCTCGGCAGTCTCCGCGGCGGATGCCTCAGCCTCCGCGCCAGACGCGCTTTCGGCAGGAGCTGTCTCAATCTTGTCACTGGCCGCGGCTTCAGCGGCGACCTTAGCCTGAGCCGCCTGCACCTCGGGCGACTGATCAGCCAAAGCTTTCTCCTGCAAGGCGCCCTCAATGGCAGCGACCAGCGTCTCGGCGATGGTCAGGTTCGTGCGGCGCTTGTCTTCGCCGTTGAGCAGCACCCACGGGGCGAAGTCGAAGTTGCTTCGCTCGAGCAGACGATCATAGAGCTCATAAGCCGTCGCGTAGTTATGGGCGCTCTTGAGCTTGCTCTCCGACACGCGCCAGCGAGTGACCGGATCATCATGGAGACGCTCAAGTCTTTCGATCTGGCCTTTCTTGGTCACATGGACAAAGAACTTCACCACCACGTAGCCATCGGCGACCAGCTGCTTTTCGAAGTCATGGATGGAGTCGAGATAATGACGCTCCTCGCCTTTGGGAAGCAGCAGCTTGGCGGGCGCGTTGTAGAGCATATGCTGCAGGGTGTCGGCATACCAGCCACGGTCGAAGAAGGTGATGGTTCCGCGAGCCCCCAAAGCCTTCCAAAAGTCCTGAAGGAGCGGATAGTAGTCGGTCACTCCATGCTCACGGCCGGCGAAATCCTCATGCTTGGCCCGGTCGAAGTCCTCCTGAACGTATACGCTGGTGGAACGGGCGTCCAGGTTGTACATCAAATCGGATATGCGGCTACCTTTGCCGGCGCCGTTCCATCCCTCGAACAAGACCACGAGACCGATGCCTTCGTTATGAGCTTGCTGCTGCAATACCACAAGCTTCTTAATCAGTTCGTCGTGTTTCGGCTTATAGATTTCTTTGCTCAGTTTCTCAGCTTTGAAATCGACGGTCTCAAGCATAGATGCATCCTTCCTATAAAACCTCGTAAAAGGGAGTTCATGTTAGCATTATAGGCTTAGCGGCAGGCTTTGAGCTTCACCATCGTCAAAGCTCAATGAAAAGATCAGTGGAGGTGAAAAGATCAGTAGCGGGTTTCCGATACTGCTAAACTAGAGTTTCAAGGTCAAAGGAAGCGACGGAGATGAACGACATGGCTCAATACGGCATTATCGACCTGGGATCCAACACCATTCGTTTGGTGGTCTTTTCTGTGGAGGAGGAGACCGCCGACCACAAACCCAGCTTTCGCGCGCTGATCAACCAAAAGAAGATGGCAGGTCTGTCCACCTACGTGGTTGAGGGCGTCCTCACTCAAGAGGGCATCAACAAGGCCGTCGAGGTGCTGACCAAACACCTGGAGACCCTGAGCAACTTTGATTGCAAACGCAGCGCCATTCTGGCCACCGCGGTATTGCGCAACTGCACCAACTCCAAAGAGGCCGTCAAGGCCATATCCGAGGCCATCGGGATGCCCATCGACCTTTTGAGCGGCGCCGAGGAGGCCCGTTTGGGATTTGTGGGCGCCTGCCTGAGAAACCCCATGGATCAAGGTACGTTGATCGACATCGGAGGTGGTTCCACCGAGATCACCGCCATTCGCAAAGGCCAGCGGCAGGAAAGCCTCAGCGTCGGCGAGGGAAGCGTCTCCTCCTACTCCAAATACGTCTCTTTGTTGCTTCCCGACGAGGATGAGATTCGCTCCATCGAGAAAAGCTTTGATCGACAGCTCGATGAGATCAAAGATCCCAGCCTCTTTCGCAGCGATGTTCTCTATGGCATCGGCGGTAGCGTGCGTGCGGCCGCCAAACTAGCGGGTGCCGCCTTCTATGACGGCGCGACACCGACAGAGCTTGAGGCCTATGAGATCGGCGCGCTTCGCCAGCTTTTGCGCACCGATCCTTCCCGCTTTAGCCATCTGGCGGTCAAGGCCGTTCCGGAGCGTATTCACAGCATCGTGCCCGGATGCGTGATCATCTCGGAGCTTTTGGCCTTTACCAGGGCAAAAAGCCTCGTTATTTGCAAATATGGTCTGAGAGAAGGGTATTTGGTCGAGCACTTGCTTCCGAACAAGTGATTGTCACCCTCAAAGAGCCGAATATTCGATAGGCTTTCCTATGTAACGTTCTCTTGCAACGTTCTCTTATCGGATAGATAAGGCAGCAATCTTAGACGATCTTAAGAAAGGCCCTTCATGGACGAAAACACCGGGATCATAAAAGCACCCTATATGCAGAACCGTGAGCTCTCTTGGCTTGATTTCAACAAGCGTGTTCTCGATCAAGGCGCCGATGCCACCGTGCCACTTCTGGAACGGCTCAATTTCATTTCGATCTTCTGGAGCAACCTGCAAGAGTTCTTTATGGTAAGAGTGGGTAGCTTGACCGACCTATCGCTAGTCAACAAGCACATCATCGATTCCAAGTCGGGTATGAAGCCCCAAGAGCAGCTGGATGCCATCTATGCTCGCTGCCATGAGCTGTATCCCTATTACGAGGAAACCTACGAACAGCTGCGTGGTCTTCTGGCCGCCGAGGGAGTCGAGCATCTCCGCTACGACGAGCTCAACGAGGAACAGGTGGCGTTTTTAGACGAGTATCTCGAAGACTATGTGGTGCCTTTCCTCTCACCCCAAATCATCAACGCCCGTCACCCCTTCCCGCATCTGGAAAACGGTGCGCTTTATGTGGTCGTGCGGCTCGATGAGGAAGTGATCGACGCCGACGGCGGTAAGGGTAAAAAGTCTCGCGGCGCCGAGAAGAGCGATAAGGCCGAAAAGGGCGAGAAAAACGGTAAGGACGGTAAGGCAAAATCCGAGAAGGCTGCCACGAAAGAGGCGAAGGCCTCGAAAAATCTGGGCGCTGAAGGAGTGACGTTAGGCCTGGTGCCGCTGCCCCGCGGCGTAAAGCGCGTCATTCAACTTCCGGGTAAGGGCTTCACCTTCACCTTCCTTGAGGACGCCATCGAACACGCGGCCGCTGAAATTTTCTCCATGTACCACGTGAAGCACACCAATATCATCTGCGTCACGCGCAACGCCGACCTTGACGCCACCGAAGGCACCGATGAGCAGGACGAGGATTATCGCGAGCACATGAAGCGCATCTTGAAGAAGCGGGGTCGTCTGGCTCCGGTGCGCCTAGAAAGCCGCAGAGAGCTCTCCGCTACGGTAAAGGCGCTGCTTCTCAAACGTTTGGGCCTGAAAGAGCATCAGTGCTACGTGACCTCCGTGCCGCTGGATATGAGCTACACCTGGGGTCTTGGCAGCAACTTGCCGGAAAAGAAGCGCATGGCCTTAAGCCAGGCTCCGTTCACACCTCAGTGGCCGGCCAGCCTCGATCGCAATCGCTCCATCATTGAGCAGGTGAGCCAGAAAGAGGTCCTGCTCTCCTATCCCTATGAGTCCATGGATGCCTTCGTCGCCTTGCTACGCGAGGCCTCGACGGATCCAAGCGTCACCTCCATCAAGATCACCCTCTATCGCTTGGCGAGCCAATCCCACCTCGCGGAAGCTCTGATCGCTGCCGCCGAAAACGGCAAGGAGGTAACCGCCCTCTTCGAGCTTCGTGCTCGTTTCGACGAGTCCAACAACATCGAATGGTCTCAGCGCTTCGAGCAGGCCGGCTGCCGCGTCATCTACGGTTTTCGCAACTTCAAGGTGCACTCCAAGATCTGCACTATCACGCGTCAAACCAGCCAGGGGCTGCAATACATCACCCAGCTGGGCACCGGCAACTATAACGAAAAGACCGCACGGCTCTACACGGACTTCTCCTTCATCACCACCGACATGTCCATCGGACGGGATGCCGCCGAGTTCTTCCGCAACATGGCTTTGGAGAACACCTCCGATAACTACGACATCCTCTGGGTGGCGCCACTACAGATCAAGCCCATGATCCTCTCTCATATCGACGAGCAGATTCAACGTGCCCAAGCAGGAGAGCCTTCGGGTTTGTTCTTCAAGACCAACTCCATCACCGATAAGGACATCATCGAAAAGATCGTTGAGGCCTCGCAGGCAGGCGTGGAGACCACGCTTTTAGTCAGAGGTATTTGCTGCATCGTGCCTGGCATCGAGGGCTACACGGATAACGTGCGGGTGGTTTCCATCGTCGGCCAGCTCCTTGAGCACAGCCGTATCTACTGCTTCGGGCCCAAAGAGGATTGCCGCATCTATCTATCCAGCGCGGATCTCATGACACGTAATATGGACAAACGCATCGAGATCGCTTGGCCGATCTTGAATAACGAGCTCCATGACAGCATCCTCGGCTACCTTGACATCAGCCTCCGCGACACCGCCAAGCTCCGGGAGCTTTTGCCCAATAGGGATTACACGCCGCTGGGATTTTTCGCCAAACCCGATGAGAGTGGCAACGTGGAGCTCTTCACATCCCAGTCCTATCTCATTGAGGAGGCTCAGCGCAAACACCTGGCAGCCGCAGAGGAAAGCGCGCGTATCGAAGCGAATCGGCCGAGTGGGGCAAGCCCCTTCTTCAACCGCCCCGCCAACACCGAAGAAGAGACCGAGTTCGTGGAGATCAACCCGGCCAATGACGCAGTGGTGCTCACGGGCACCTACGAGACTCCGGAACAGATCGCCCAAGCGGCGGCTGAGCAGGAAGAGCAGCTTGAAAAGGCCCGCGCCATCGCAGAGGCGGCAGCCAACGTGAAAGCGGACGAAAAGGTGATCGT
>CANRPV010000040.1 GCA_947632575.1 uncultured Eggerthellaceae bacterium
CGGGTGGGCTATCGTTGGCATGGGCATCCCGAGATCGATTTCTCCGACCCCAGTACGGTTCACTTCTATAAGGGCAGTATCGGCAATGTCTCGCTGCGCGATGACTACCATGAAGGTGATTTGAACTATCAATGTGTTTCCTACACAGTGACTATCAATAAAGAATTCTGGACTCCTCGCTTCCCGCTGGAGTCGCATCAGATGCGCGTATACCTTGAGCCGACCGCGAACGTGAACGTGATCGTGCTCGACCCGGTACAAGACGAGTGCTACTACAATCCGAGCCTTTCCATCACCGGCTTTGAGCTCACCCGCTTCGCGGTGACTCAAAACATCATCGCCGAGAATCAACCGCTGCTTAATCCCATCTACTCCGCCCATGAGTCGGGTCAGGTCTATAAGACCGAGATCCTCTCCATGTTCGAGGTTGATCGTGCGGGTATCGGCCTGTACATCAAGTGCTGCATCGCTCTCTATGGCACCCTCGCCTGGATTCTGCTGTGCCTCTACATCGCGACCTTCAGACGCGTCGATGCTCTTGGGATGATCGGAGCCGCATTCTTTGGCGCGGTTTCCAATGTCATGGTAGGATCGAACTTGCTGCCCGACGCGTTGCAGATGGGTCTGGTCGAGTTCGTGAACTTCTTCGGCGTGGGCATCATCGTGGCCTCCACGGCGGTGGTCATCAGCATCAACACCATCCGCAAGGAGATTGGCAACGAATCTTTCGCTCAGTTCTATGGGCGTATTATGCTTTGCCTGTTCGCCGCGCTCGTCATCATCGGCAACATTGCCTTGCCGCTGTCGGCGATGAACTTCTAACGGTGATCTGAGAAAGGTAGCCCAAGCCTATGACAGGAAACGAGAGGCCAAGGTCAGTGTTACGGATCGGTTTGGGCTATGACGTCCACGGATTTGCAGCAGGCCGGCGTCTCGTCATCGGTGGTGTCACGATTCCACACGATCGTGGCCTTGATGGGCACTCCGATGCCGATGTTTTATGCCATGCGATCGCCGATAGTCTGCTAGGTGCGGCACGCGAGGGCGATATCGGCAAGCTTTTCCCCGACACGGATCCCCGCTATAAGGATGCGGACTCACTTGAACTGTTAAGTCAGGTGGCCGCTTTCATACGCCAGAAGGGCTATGAGATCATCGACGTGGATTGTGTGATCGTGGCCCAGGCGCCGAAACTGTCGCCTTACCGGGACGCCATGCGTGAGCGTATCGCCACCGCGCTGGATATTGATAAGGACCAGATCGGCATCAAGGCTACCACCACTGAGCATCTTGGTTTTGAGGGTCGGGAAGAAGGTATCGGCGCTCAGGCCGTATGTCTCTTGGACAAAGCCGCTCCTAACGTTTAATCTTTCCTTCGAAGAAAAAATGAGGCCTTCGCTATCAGGCAAAGCCGCAGTTGCTGCGGGAAGGTCTCTTCATTCCTGTCAGGACTGATATATTCGAGGGGCGTCAATGATCAAGCTCTATGACACAAAGCAGCGTCGCAAGGTTGAGCTGGAACCCATCCATGAAGGGGAAGTGCGCATGTATGTGTGCGGCCCCACGGTCTATAACCGCATCCATATCGGCAATGCCCGCACTTTTATCTCCTTCGACACCATCCGCCGCTACCTTCAGTGGCGAGGCTATAAGGTCACCTTCGTCCAAAACATCACCGACGTGGACGATAAGATCATCAACAAGGCCAACGAAGCCGGTGTGGAGCCAGCGGCGGTGGCCTCTGAGTATACGGAGCTTTTCATCGCCGATATGGATCGTGCCGCGGTGATGCCTCCAGACATTCGTCCTCGTGCCACCGAGGAGATTGACTCGATGATCTCCATGGTTGAGCGTCTCATCGATACGGGGCATGCCTATGAAGCTGAGGGCGACGTCTATTTCTCGGTGCGGTCCTACCCGGGCTACGGGGCGCTTTCGGGCCGTGACGTGGATGAGATGGAATCCGGCCATCGGGAGTTGCAGGCCGAGGGCTTAGGCCTTGAGGATCGTAAGCTCGACCCGCTGGACTTCGCGGTATGGAAAGCCGCCAAGCCGGGGGAGCCTTCATGGGATTCACCCTGGGGACCAGGTCGACCAGGTTGGCATATCGAATGCTCGGTGATGGCGGAGAAATACTTAGGGCTGCCTTTTGACATTCACGGTGGCGGCAGTGACCTCATCTTTCCCCATCATGAGAACGAACGGGCTCAATCGGAGGCGGCTTGCGGCTGCACCTTTGCAAAGTACTGGATGCATTCGGGGATGCTCCAGATCAACGCCGAGAAAATGAGTAAGTCGCTGGGAAACTTCCGACTTCTTCACGAAGTATTGGATCAAACGCGGCCAGAGGCGCTTCGGATGCTCATGCTGCAAACCCATTATCGCTCTCCTCTCGATTTCTCGGAGGAGCGCCTCGCGGAAGCCGATGTGGCTTTGAGTCGAATGGAGCAAGCCGTAAAGACCATCGATTGGCTTTGCCAGACGGCGCAGGAGGGAAGTGAAGCAGTCCTTGATGCCGATCGTCTGGAAGCTCTCGCAGCCGATCTTCGGAATGGCTTCCAACAATCCATGGATGACGATTTCAATGCCCCGGCGGCGCTCGGTTTTCTCTTCAGCTATGTGAGTGAGCTTAATGGCCTGTTGGGCAATCGCTCGATTGGCGCCGGCGATGTGGAAAATCTCCAGGCCGCGAAGGCGGTTCTGGTAGAGCTCACGGGTGTTTTGGGTATCGATCTCGAAGCTGGGGCCGAGGATGGCGACGACTATCCCGCTGAGGTGCTCGCACTGGCACAAAATCTCATCGGTTTTGCGGGGGATCGCCCCGATGAGGCTGTCAATGCTCTGCTTGATGCCCGAACGGCGGCACGCAAAGCGAAGGATTGGGCTCAGGCCGATGGGATTCGTGATGGCCTGGCTCAACTTGGTCTTGTGGTGGAAGACACGCCCCAGGGGCAGCGTATCAAACGATGAATCGTCCTTTATCCATGGAGCTTTTGGCTCCGGCGGGCGGACGTGAGCAGCTACACGCCGCCTTACGATTCGGTGCTGATGCGGTCTATCTTGGTGTCGATCGCTTCAGCATGCGTGCCCGCGCCGCGAATTTCAAGATCGATGATGTTCCCGCCGCCGTTGATTGCGCTCATCGCTTCGGGGCAAAAGTCTATGTCACCTGCAACGTGTTGATGAAGCCGGAGGACATGCGTGAGCTGCCGGCCTATTTCGAAGCGCTGGATCAGGCGGGAGTAGACGCCTTCATCATCGGAGATTTAGGGGCCATGCGCGTGGCACGACAGGTCGCGCCACGAGTGGCCCTTCACGTGAGTACCCAAGCCTCTATAACCAACGCCGAGGCGGCTCTAGCGTGGTATGAATTGGGAGCTCGGCGCATCGTTTGCGCGCGAGAACTCAGCTTGCAGGCTATCGCCGAGCTTCGATCAGCCATTCCGGAGGATCTCGAGCTTGAGGCGTTCGTCCATGGTTCCATGTGTATGGCCGTCTCCGGTCGTTGCCTTATCAGCTCATATCTCACGGGCAGATCCGCAAATCAAGGGCATTGCACCCAGCCCTGTCGCTGGAAGTACACGCTCGAGGAGGAAAAGCGTCCTGGTCAGCACTTTCCTATCGAGGAAGATGAGCAAGGCACCTTCATCATGAACGCCAAGGATATGAACCTTATTGATCACCTCGATGAGATCGCCGACGCCGGTGTCCAGTCGATAAAGATTGAAGGGCGCAACAAAAAGGCTTTCTATGTGGCTACCGTCGTGAATGCCTATCGCCGGGTGCTTGATGGCGAGGATCCCGAGCTGCTTCATGGTGAGCTTAACGCCGTGTCTCATCGGCCCTTTTCCACTGGCTTTTACTTTGGCACTCCGGATCAGGCGACAGATTTCGATGGCTACGAGCAGGAAACCATGCACGTGGCAGATGTCGTGGCTTGCATTCCTCGTCGAGATTTCCTCACCCAGTGGTTCAAGGTGCGTAGCTTTAAGGGGGATCGACAGAAGCTGGAAGCCTATAGCGAGCTTTTGGCCAACACTCCCCATACCGATGGCTACCTGGTTTTAACCCGTTGTCGCAATCGCTATGAGGAGGGGCAGGAGCTTGAGGTCTTAACGCCTGGGAGGCCCACCCAGAAGCTGGTCGTGAAAAACCTCATCTGGTATCCAGAGCCCAAAAAGGACGATCCTCATCCTCGTTTTGAAAAGGTGGAGGTGGCTAATCGCTCTTGTGCCATCTATGGTCTGCGATCTGATGAACCTATTCCTCCGGGGTCGTTTTTGCGGGTCCGCAGCTATCGGCGCTCCGCTCGCCATGGGGAAGCCTAAGTCCATGGAAGACCCCGCTTTCACACGACGCTGGGAGGCCTTGGGTCGTTTTATCGGCTCTCATATGATCTTTTTCGCTCCTGCTTGCTTGGTGGTGGGAGTGATCTTTGCTCCGTGGATTGGTTTTTTCAGGCCGATCGTGCCGACCTTGTTCATCTTTTTGAGCTTTCAGGGTTCGCTGAGAATTCGCCTGAAAGATCTCAATGCCATCGTGAGGCGGCCCATTCCGGCTTTAACGATACTGTTAGTGGCCTTTGTGGGCATGCCCCTTGCCGCCTGGGCCGCCTCGGCTCTCTTTTTTCCTGGTAACCATGATGTGATGACGGGCATGGTGTTGGAGTTCAGCGAGCCTTTAGCTGTCATGAGCTTCATGTGGGTGAGCATGTACAGCGGAAATCTGGTGATGGCGCTGGTGGTGATCATGGTGAGCTCGGTTCTGGCCCCTCTCACTATGCCGCTGACCTTATCGCTGCTGGTGGGTGAGAACGTGGCGGTCGATTCTCTCGGCATCATGGGCCAGGTACTTTACATGGTGGCCATCCCCTCGATCATCGGTCTTTTCGTCAACGAACGCAGCGGCGGGTGGGGCGCAAGGGTTCTCGCTCCGAAGCTGGTGACGCCTTCACGCCTGGTTATGCTCGTGGTGCTTACCGTAAACGCCACGGCGATGGCCAGCTATCTGAGCCAGATCAACTGGTCCACGCTCGGAATCGCGGTGCTCGTTTTGGCCTTCGTGATATTTGGCTACGCGCTTGGTCTGTTTATTGCGAGGCTGATGCGCTGTTCCTATGAGGACCGCATCACCTTTTGCTTTAGTTGCGGCATGCGAAATATCAGCTTGGGGGCCGTAATCGCCGCCGATTACTTTAGTGGGCCGGTGGTTTTCACCGTTCTCATTGCGATCATGTACCAGCAAATAACGGCGGCTTGCTATGGGAAGGCTCTTGAAAAAGCTCAGCGAAACCATGAAGCTTCTTCGAAAAAGCTGACGCCTTAGCGAATTCATAGAGTCTCGGCTTTTGAGACTTGCTATTATGAGAAAACGTACATTCGAGTGAAAGGGGATTTCATGGGAATTAAAGCTGATGAGGTTTTGGATATTTCCTATGATGACCTACCGGTCTATCTGCACACTCACCATTCCGTCTATATGGACGTCGACGGTGCCAGCTATTATCTGACCGACGTCAACGATCGTTACTGGCGCGTCCAAGACACGACTAAGTTTAATGAGAAAAAGCACTATGTCGATTGTTCAGAACTCGTTCCTACCATCAGCGAATTCCTCGAGCTTCCTTTTAAGGATGGGAAATCTATCAAGGATCTTTTTGAGACGGCGCAGTTTTATGCATCGGTGAAACCAGAGTGATCTTGGAAAGCGAGAAACTTGTGTTATAGTAAGGCTCGCACTTTTTCGGGGCATTAGCTCAGCTGGGAGAGCGCATGGCTGGCAGCCATGAGGTCAGGGGTTCGATCCCCCTATGCTCCACCACGAATTATTGTCGGAGCCTCACAGGATGAGGCTCCGACTTTTTTATTCTGATTTTCTTGTTCGGGCCTTTCGTTTTCTTGCTGATCTCCCATTTTGTTGCCGGCTCTCTCTTTTGCCGCCGACCTTTTTGTTGCTGATCCCGTAATGTTGCCGGTCCCATTTTGTTGTTAATCTCATTTTGTTGCTGATCTTCCGATATCGAGGTGGCCCATGCTTTTTAAAGATATCAACATCATCGACGAGAACTTCCGGTTCAAAGCACATCAGTACGTTGCGACCGAAGGTGACAAGATCGCCTACATCGGCGAAGGGATGCCCGCTGATCCGGATCGTTACGGGGAAGTCTATGAGGGCGATGGCAAGCTGCTCATGAGCGCGCTTTACAACGCCCATGCTCACGCTCCGATGGTGCTTTTGAGAGGCTATGCCGAAAATCTTCCGCTCCAAGCCTGGCTCAGCGAAAAGTGTTGGCCCTTCGAGGACAAGATCACTCCCGAGGATAATTACTGGGGGATGCTACTCGCCTGTGCCGAATTGGTGCGTTATGGTGGTGTGAGCTTCTCCGACATGTATTTCGCGACCGATAAGCGAGCCGAGGCGGTCATCGACAGCGGTCTTAAGGCGAACCTGTGCGAGGGGTTTATCGCGCGGGAGGACAAATCCTTCTACGACATGCCCCTTTATGAGGCCTATGAGGAATTTGTTCGCAAGCTACATGGGGCGGCCAATGGTCGCATTCTCATCGACTACAACCTTCACGCCGAATACACGACCTTCCCTCAGGCTTGCTCGGATGTTATCCGCGTTGCTGCTGAAAAAGGACTGCGGCTCCAGGTTCACGTGAGTGAGACTCGCTCCGAGGTGCAGGAGTGTCGCGAGCGCCATAATGGCTTGTCCCCGGTGGCTTACTTCGCGTCGCTGGGTCTTTTCGAGGTGCCGACTACGGCGGCCCACTGCGTGTGGGTCGATGACGACGACATTGCCATCCTCCGAGACTACGATGTGTTCGTGGCCTATAACCCCGCTTCAAACATGAAGCTGGGCAGCGGTTTCGCGCCCATTCCGAAATTGCTGGATGCTGGTGTCTCAGTTTGTCTCGGCACCGATGGAATGGCCTCCAACAACAACCACAACATGTTCCAAGATATGTACCTCATGGGCCTGCTCTCCAAAGGCTCTACCTTAGATCCCGCGGTAATCACGCCTGAGCAGGTGCTCGCGGCGGCAACGCGCAACGGAGCCCTGTCTCAAGGAAGGGAAGATTGCGGGCTGCTGCGGGAGGGCATGAAGGCCGATCTTTGCGTGGTCGATATCAGTGGACCTTCCTGGACTCCTATGACCGATCCTCTCTACAACTTGCTTTATGCCGGGGATGGGTCAGACGTCGTCATGACACTCAGCGATGGAATCGTGGTCTACCGGGACGGATCTTGGCCAACCATCGATATCGAACGGGCTCAAGCTGAGGTGTCCGCTCGCACAGCGAGGATCCTCACCGAACTCTCAGAGAGCTGAGTGATCTCAAGGAGCTAATTGATCTCAGCTGGCTGAGCGTTTTGAGAAGAGTTGGTGCTCTACAAGGCGCGGGAGTTCTCGGAGGCGCAGGGGTTTTCAGAGGAGCTCAGCGTAACCGCCTGAGCTTGGCGGTTACGCATGACGCTCGCTTTGGAGATCTCGCGATGGATGAGCTGCTCGAATTCTCGTCGGCCGCTCACGCATACCTTGTCAAAGAGGACGTAGACCTGGTATTTCACCGATCGCTCCGAGAGATACATAAGCCGTGCGATCTCTTTATAGGTTTTGCCGGAAATGATATGAGCGGCGATATGGCGTTCGGTGACGCTAAGCTTATAGCGATCCATGAACGTGTTGATGAGTTCGCTGATGTGATTGACGGCATGAAACGTCTCCGCAGCACTTTG
Source organism: uncultured Eggerthellaceae bacterium (assembly GCA_947632575.1). GTDB lineage: Bacteria > Actinomycetota > Coriobacteriia > Coriobacteriales > Eggerthellaceae > CANRPV01. The sequence goes on from CANRPV010000040.1 coordinate 7,743, forward strand.
CTGCGCTTCCAGGTGACGGAGTTCGCATCGAAACTGAGCTGGGCTGAGCGGCTGGGTTTCGTGGTTATCTTCAACGGTTTGTAAGCGCTCGAGTTCCCCTTCGATGTGATTGCAGTGTTGAGCGGTTTTGAGGGCAAAAACCAACGCGCTTAAGGAAATGACAAGACCTCCCAGTCGTGCCCAGGCCGGCCAATGGTTCTCGTTCGCTAAAAGATCTGCGATGGAGTGCGTAGAAGAGTTGATGCTTGCTATGTACTTGCCCGACCGTGTCATGGTAACCACCTACAATCCCTGAGATGCTGTCTTGTTGCAATTTCGGTCGCAAGTACCTGGTTTAGAACTGAGCTCGCACTGCTTCCTCATGCCGAAGCGAGCTGTCCGCACCAGCAGTGTTCGTATTCTAGCGAAAGATGAGTAGTTTAGTAAACTAATTTATTTATTTTGAGGCGGCCTTAGGCCCATGCCTGTTCTGACGCCGTTTGAGGTTTAGGCGAGGGTCTGGCTGTGATGTTCGTGGAGGTTATAGTTTTTGATGATATGAGTCACCTTGTCGAAAAGCCGAACGAACTCATGGCCGTCATCACCCATCAGGCAGAGAAAACTCTCAAATAAGGCCAGTTGAGCGTTCTTTTGCTTGTCGATGACCTGGCGTCCCTCATCGGTGATGGTCACCTTCACCTTGCGTCCGTCGCTGGAATCGGCCTCGCGGAGGGCATAGCCCTTTCCTACGAGAATGTCGACGATTTGAGTGATGCGGGGCCGTGTGACCGAGGCGAAATGTGCCAGCTCGACAGCGCTGCGCCCTTCAGGATTGCGGTAGAGATCGAGTAACACCACGAGCTCGCCGTGGGTAAGCGCCCGAAAATAGGATGAGAGCTGCATCATCATGGAGATGTAATTATCGAAGAGCGATCGCGCACTCATCTGGATGCTGAGCCATTCCCCCTCGTCAGGTTTTTGCAGATTGACGGTGTGTGGAGATTCGGGAGAAGCAGGCGTGACGGATGAAGTCGGAGCCTGATTATGGTCTACGGAAAAGGGAACAACGCCGGTGCTTTGATGGTGCATGGAATCTGAATTCATAACGCACCTCATATCGGTTGAAAGAATAGAGTGGCTAGATAATAACCGCTCGTCGGTAAAATCAGGAGGAGATGGAGAAGAAAACTCCATGCATACGAATTCTCCTTTTCGTCTGAGAATTTAGTATTATTCGGTGAATGGTGGACCAATGATAAGAAAGAAGTGCTTCGAAAGGAGTCTCTGACGGCCATGACCTCGCCTTTTCTTGATCCACAGCAAGCGGCGTCAAATTCTTCTCAGCTTCTGAATGGAAGAGCAGCGCAATCCAAGAGTGATTTGCGCAAGCGATTGAAGAAGCTGAGACATGAGATGTCCGAATCGAGCCGTCAAGCCATTGATGTGGCTATTGCCGATCAGGTTCTTCAGCTTCCCGAATTCAAGCGTGCCCCGATGCTTTTGTCTTACCTTTCCGTCGGGGAAGAGGTGGACACCCGCGCTCTCATTCAAAAAGCCTGGGACTTGAATAAAACGGTAGCGATTCCGCGGTGTGTGGCGGGAAGTCGAACTCTGGATTGGTATGTCATCGAGTCTTTTGCCGGGCTTGAGAAGAGCTCTTTCGGTATTGAAGAGCCCGCCCGTGACTCGACGCGTTACATAGATCCTCGCTGTGCGGAGGCTATCGCTCTTGTTCCCGGTTTAGCCTTTGACGCGGCGGGTTATCGCATCGGTTATGGAGGCGGCTACTACGACGTCTTTCTCGAGTCCTTTCCCGGATTTTCGATAGGGCTTTGTCGTGATAACTCGTTGCTGAGCCACCTTGAGTTGCAGGAACCTCATGACAGGCCGGTAAGCTGCGTGGTGAGCGAGAGCCGCGTGCTCTGCAGGAGCTTGGGCAGCTAAGGTTTCCCGCGCCGATTAAACCATCGCTCTCTCGCCTGAGCGCTTTCTCCCTTTTTTGAAAGATGGAGGCCTCTTATCGCCTCAAAGCGAGAAAATAGTTGGAGCTAGTTATGGAGAGCGCTCCAAATGCGCTAGACTAAGCAAACTTAGTACTTTTCCGTTTCAGACTCAAAGCGAAGTCTGCTGATAAGGAAGCGTGGCTTCAGAAGCGTCCGACGGCAATGGATGAAAGATGGTGATAAGTATGGCTTCTCCCACTACTGAACATGTGAGGAATATCGTGCTCGTTGGACAGGACGGAGCCGGAAAGACTTCATTGGCCGAGGCGATGCTCTATGCCTCAGGAAAGACTCCTCGCATGGGCACCACCCATGATGGCAAATCCTATCTGGATTATGACCCTGAGGAGGTAAAGCGCAAGTTCACGATCTCGGCTTCCATCGCGCCGATTCCCTATAAGGACTTTAAGATCAATCTTCTAGACACTTCCGGTCACCCCGATTTCATCGGCGATACCCTGGCGACGATGCAGGCCGCTGAAATGGCCGTGTTCGTTATTGATGCGGTGGCGGGTCCTCAGGTTATGACCACGAAGCTCTGGCGTGAGTGCGAGAAGATGCGTCTGTCGCGCTGCGTCTACATCAATCATATCGATCGCGATCATGCCCATTTCACCGAGGCCATGGCGATGCTTCATGCTCGTTTCGGTTCTCGTCTGGGCGCGGTCACGATCCCCATCGGGACCGAAAGCAATTTCCATGGCGTTATCGACGTGATCCGCATGAAGGCTCACTACTATAACGGCGAAGGCATCAACGATGACATCACCGATGTTCCCGCTGAGTATATGGAAGAGGCCAAAACCGCTCGCGACAAGCTCTGCGATTTGGTGGCGGAAGCCGATGACGAGCTCATGATGAAATACCTCGACGGCGAGGAGCAGCTGAGCCAGGAGGAGCTAGAAAGCCTGCTGGATAAGGCCATCGCCCAGGAACTCTTCATCCCCGTGTTCGTGGGTTCCACCCTCATCATGCAGGGCATCCTTGGCTTCATGGAGGACATCATCACCTACTTCCCGCATCCTCGCAGCCATGGTCGTTTCCAGATGTCCAATGGTGACACCATCGCCATTGACGAGACCAAGCGTCCTGCCGCGTTCATCTTCAAGACCGTGTCGGATCCCTTTCTGGGCCGCCTGAGTTATC
>CANRPV010000041.1 GCA_947632575.1 uncultured Eggerthellaceae bacterium
GTGACCGCCAGCAATCATTACGAGCCCATCCAGGACGACATTCGTGTTGCTCTTTTTAAGGGAGATGATTTCCCTCTGGAAGACCAAGAGGTTGACTATGGGGGAAGCGAAGCGCTGAGATTTCAAGCGCTCTGGGCCAAGCCTTCGATCTCCGATGATCAGGATGAGAGTGATGAGGACGTCTCAACCTGCGATGAACGGGAACTTATCTCCTATCCGAAACTGCGTCCCCTCAAGAGAGCCCGTGAAGTGGCCTTGCCGAGGACGCCTTCTGGCCTCTGCTCTTATTCGTCGCTGGCTGCTGTGAGTTCTTTAGCGAAGGATTCTCAGGATGAGGAGCCGATTGAGGGTAAAGTGAGGCAGAAGGCGCTCGATGCTGGGGAAGACGGCGCTCTCGACTCCGCCATAAGCGCCGGGGATGCTGACAAAGCCACCGATTTCGGCTCGGCGCTCCATCGGCTCTGTCAACTGGCGGCTCTCAAGGGAAAAGAGGCTGCCCGCTTGGCCCTTGATCGCATGGCCTTGAGCTATGGCGTGGAGGATAAGAATCGTTTAGCTAAGGCCCTCCAGCGTTGGCTCGAATCGAATGTGTGCGGGGAGGCATTCCAGTGGCCACTCCATGAACCTGAGGTGCCGTTCTGCCAGCATTTAGGCGGTGATGGTTATCTCGAGGGAGAGATCGATTTGCTCTGCACGGCTCCTGGAGTGAAGCGAGCCTTCATCGTCGATTACAAGACAGGTGGTCATAGCGATGAGGATGAGGAGACGATGCTTCGCAAGCACCGACTCCAGAGTCAGTGCTATGCCTATGCGGTCTTATGCCAAGGCTATGAGGAGGTGCGTCTAGCGTTCGTTCGAGTCGAGCAAATCGATCCCCAAAATCCCGATCAGCCTCAGGTTATCACCTACGACTATACGATGGATCAGCTCGATGAGCTGGGAGAACTTATCCAAGGTATCTATAAGCTGTCAATAACTTAAACGCGGAATTAGCTCGGTTGAAGGGGTGGTATATTAGCCCCGAACTCGTTTAGAGGCAGATGGAAAGGAGTGCCCCATGTTAAGAGCGGTGCCGGTAAAACCCGATGTTTATTGGGTGGGGAGCATAGACTGGAACGAGCGCAACTTCCATGGCTATACGACAGAGCGAGGTTCCACCTACAATGCCTATCTGATTCTCGATGAGAAGATCACGCTCATCGATACCAGCAAGCCCGGATTCGAAGACGAGCTTCTCGAGCGGATCTCTGACGTCATCGATCCCTCCACTATCGACTACATCATTTCCAATCATGTGGAGATGGATCACTCAGGAGCGATCCCAAGCGTTCTCGCCAAAGCGCCCAACGCGACGATCATAACCAGTGATCCTAAAGGCGCTCAGGGGCTTAAAGCCCACTATGGTGACGATCTGCCTCTTATGCCGGTAAAGACCGGTGATACGCTTCCTATCGGTAAGCGTACGCTGACTTTCGTCCATACGCCTATGGTCCATTGGCCGGATAACATGGTCACCTATTCGCCCTACGATAAAATCCTGTTCTCCAACGACGCCTTTGGCCAACACTTCGCCTCCTCGAAGCATTTCGATGATGAAGTGGGTCTTCCGGAGGTTCTGGCTCAGGCGAAGAAGTATTACGCCAATATCGTCATGCCCTATTCGCGCAATGTTCAAAAAGCGCTTTTGGCAGTGGCGGATTTGGATATCGATATTATCGCCCCGGCGCATGGTGTGATTTGGCGCAGTCATGTGGATGAGATCATCGCCAACTATCAGCTCTGGAGCTCCCTTGAGCCTGACGAGTATGCGATCGTGGTCTACGATTCCATGTGGCACAGCACCGAAGCCATGGCTTTGCAGATCGCCGAGGCTTTTATGGAGTGCGGGATTCCCATGCGTCTCTTCGACCTGAAGGTGAACCACATCTCCGACATCATGACCGAAGTGTTATCAGCCAAATACATCGCCGTCGGTTCGCCGACGCTCAATATGACCTATATGCCCACGGTGGCGGGATTCCTCTGCTATATGAGGGGTTTGGCTCCCAAGGGAAGAATCGGCATACCGTTCGGTTCCTACGGATGGGCGCCAGCTGGTCCTAACCAAGTTGCCTCGGTGCTTGAGGGCTGCGGCTTTGAAATGCCCTTTGGCACGCTGACCCATCAGTGGACCGAGGATGAGGACGGCCTCGATGAGCTCCATAAAGCCATCGTGGAGGGTCTTTCCAGCCTGCACTAGATCGGCCGAAGGGTTTTTGGCCAAGCCAGATATCAGTGCGCCTCGAAGGTTTTTTAAAACCAAGTTACAGTTGGGAAAAGGAGCGCATCCAAGTGCCATTTCCCGCAGGTCGCCATGGTAGAATCACCGCGACAGGTTCCCTTCGAGGAAAGGACAAGCATGGCTTTGACATTTTATAAGTGCGACGGATGCGGCAAAGTCGTTATCCAGGCTTATGAGGTTGGTTGCCCCCTGAGTTGCTGCGGAAGCGAGATGCATGTTTTGAAGGCGGGCGAGACCGATGCTGTTCTTGAAAAGCATGTGCCGGAAGTAAGCATCGAGGGCAATCAGGTTAAGGTTCAGGTGGGTAGCATCGAGCACCCCATGACCCCTGAGCACTACATCACCTTGATCGCCTTAGAGACCGAGAAAACCTATCAGGTTGCCACGCTCGATCCCGACCACGAGCCGAAGGCGCAGTTTGCCGTCGCCGATGGTGACAAAGCGATTCGTGTCTATGAGTATTGCAATCTTCATGGGCTTTGGAAGGCCGAGCTGCTCGATTCGGCGGCCTATTAAATTCTAAAAGCTCTTCGTACATCAGCTGGGCTTGAATTTTCCATTCAAGCCCAGTGAGATATCGAGTAACGCAATGAAACTTCATGGTCCAAAAGATATATTCAAGCAGGGGTCGTCCGGTTCATCCGCAAGTTCGACGTCTACTCCCGAACCGGTCTTTGTCGAAACGGTGGAGACGCCCTCGTCGGTCAGCCAGCATCAAGCCGAACTGAAAGAAGCGATTAATGCTACGATGATCCGCGAGCAGAATCTGCGGTGGATCGGTTTCGGGCTCATCATCTGCACGCTGCTCGTGGTGCTGCTGGTCTCGCTGAGCGCCTGCTCTCCGGCTCAAAGCCAGGTGTCTATTGCCTTGGATTACGAAGCGGGCAGCGGCTATGTCTGGACCTACAGCGAAAACCCAGAGGGTCTCTTCGAATTCCAGCACATGGAGACGCTGGATAAAAGCTCTTCCGATGACGGAGACAGCTCAAAGGTCAACGCTCAAGATATCTTCGAATTCTCAGCCATTAACTCCGGTGATGTTGAGCTGAACTTCATCTTGGCTCGTCCGGAAACCGGTGATGATATTCAAGCGCAGGTTAGCTACAGCTTTTCGATAGATTCCAGCCACAATGTGAAGCTGGTTGATTCTCATGGGACTCTGGATGTGATTCCAGAGCCGACCATCAGCTCCTAGCGGAGAGACCCACAAGAAAGGCCGTGATCCTATGGCGCTCCTTTCCGCCTATGCCGTGCCGCACCCTCCTCTGATCGTCCCAAGCGTTGGTCGAGGCCAAGAGCGTGCCATCAGTTCCACCATCGCCGCCTATGAAGAGGTAGCCCGACGGATTCGTGCGCTCAAGCCGGATACCATCGTCATCTCCTCACCTCATGCCCCTTTTTATCGCGACGGCTTCTTCCTTTCCCAGGCCGATAGCTGGTATGGCGACATGGCGCGTTTTCGCGCTCCGCAGAACAGTCTTGAGGTGGCTATGGATAAGGAGTTGAGCCAGGCTATTTTGCAGCGGGCACGTGGCGCCTATCAGCTGCCCATTACCGACGTTGGCGCTGATGAGGATGACCATGGGACGTTCGTGCCGCTCTATTTCATTCGGGATTGTCTGCCGCAGCTGAAGTTGGTCCGCATGGGTCTTTCCTATCTTTCGGCTGAGTCCCATCGTGATTTAGGTCTTGCCGTCGCCGAGGCCGCGGAGGATCTGGGCCGGCGTATCGTCTATATCGCAAGCGGTGATCTTTCCCATAAACTCACGGTCGATGGTCCCTATGGCTTTGATCCCGCGGGCCCGGTGTTTGACGATGAGATCAAAGAGATATTTACTCAAGGGGATCTCGAGAGTCTCTATCATCTTGATCCGGTTTTATGCGAGGACGCTGCCGAATGCGGTCTTCGGTCCTTCTGGATTATGACGGGAGCTTTGGAAAGCATATGGTATCGCTCGGAGCTTTTGAGTCTTGAGGGGCCTTTCGGGGTGGGCTATGGAGTGGCCGCCTTTGAGCCGCTTGATCATGAGGATGAGGTTAATTCCGAGGGTGATCCCTATGTGGAGCTCGCACGCACAAGTGTGGAATACTTCGTGCGCGAGGGCAAACCTCTGAGCAGGCCCGATAACCTTCCTTCGGAGCTTTTGGATGGGCGCGCGGGAGTTTTCGTGTCGATTCACAAAGGTGATGACCTTCGCGGTTGCATTGGCACGATCCAGGCAACTCGGTCTTGCATAGCCGATGAGATTATTCGCAACGGCGTCGCCGCGGCGAGTGAGGATCCGCGATTCAGTCCCATAAGGCCTGACGAGTTAGATTATCTTTCCTATTCGGTGGACGTTCTTGATCAAGCTGAGCCGGTGCATTCGATCGATGAATTGGATGCTACCCGCTACGGGGTGATCGTAACCCAAGGTTGGAAGCGAGGACTGCTTCTCCCGAACCTTGAAGGCGTCGATAGCGTTGAGGAACAATTGGCGATCGCCAAGCGTAAAGCGGGAATCGCGGTAAACGATGACGACGTTGCCATCGAGCGTTTCGAAGTAGTTCGACATGAGCAGTGATTTCATCCGTTGTCCAATTTGTCCCCATCGTTGCGCTTTGCGAAACGGCCAACGAGGACTCTGTGGGGCTCGGCGCTGTGAGGATGGCCGGGTGGTGGATGAAAACTATGGACGGATCACGGCTTTGGCTCTTGATCCCATAGAGAAGAAGCCGTTGGCACGCTTTCACCCTGGGTCACGCATTCTCTCTCTTGGATCCTATGGTTGTAATCTGCGCTGTCCGTTTTGCCAAAACGCCGATATAGCCTGGGCTGATGCTGAAGAGGTACCTTGGAGGGAAATGACCCCGGATGAGCTGGTGGACCAAGCGCTCGCTTTGCGAGACAGAGGAAACATCGGGCTTGCCTATACCTATAATGAGCCGCTCGTGGGGTATGAATTCGTGAAGGACTGTGCCGAGCGCTGCCACGAGGAGGGCTTGGTGAACGTGCTAGTCTCTAACGGCATGATCAATGCGAAGCCGCTTCGCGATATTCTTCCCCTGATCGATGCTGCAAACATCGACCTTAAGGGCTTTACCGATCGTTTCTATAAGATGGTGGGTGGCGACCTGTCCTGCGTGAAGGCGACCATTGAGACGATGGTCGCTTGTCCTACGTGTCATGTGGAGGTCACAACGCTGGTAATCCCAGGTGAAAATGACTCACCTGAGGAAATCGAATCCATCGCGAGCTGGTTGGCCTCACTTGATCCGGACATGCCCTACCATATCAGTCGCTTCTTCCCCCGTCACAAGATGCTTGATCGACCAGCTACCGACGTGGGGCTGGTCTATAGGCTCGTGGAGGTCGCCAGGAGGCATCTCCGCTATGTTTATCCAGGAAATTGCTAGATGATGGGTTTCATCTTCTAACAGTAAGGGTTTCATCTAGCAGGAAAGGTTTCATCTATCGTTATGAACAACCTCATCGTTTTGGATCATCCCTATACGCTTTCCTCTGGTGATAACGTCCCGCATCATCGTTCTTTCTCAGCCGCCATCGCTAAAAGCGTCATTGAGAAGTTGGCCGCAAGGGGCGAAGCTATCGATATCATCGATCTGCATGCGGATCATTTCGATCCGGTGATGAGCGCTGATGAGTTAACATGCTGGCGTTTAGGGCGACCCATGAACGCGCAGGTAGCCGATTACCAAAAGAGGATGCTTGAGGCGGATCGAATCATTCTCATCTATCCCATTTGGTGGGAGCAGATGCCGGCGATGATGAAGGGTTTTGCCGACAAGGTCTACGCGAAAAACATTCTCTACGATCAGCATGGACTGATCTATAAAACGCGGCTCAAGCAGGATCTCGAGGTTCATGTGTTTACGGTCCATGGCGCCCCGCGTTTCTTTTACACCACCTTGATCCATAATTTCGTGATTATGATCAAAGACTGGGCTATCGCGGTGAGAAGCGGTATCAAACGAGTTCGCCATCATGCCTACTGTAACGTGGACAAGTTGCCTGAACAGGAGCGGTTTAGGCTTTTGGAATCTATCAAGATATGAAGGGTTTTAGCGAGAAGGTGGCATCATGAACGAAGAACAAGCGGAGATCAATCGCCAACATGAGGCAGTGAAAGCCGAGCGCGAGGCTGCGAGTCTTGCAGCAAAACGTACCTGGGAAGCTACGGAGACCATTGAGCTGCCTTCGAGCCAACAAGCCGATGAAGCGGTTGAACGTGAGGCGGTTGCCTCATTGGAACGTGCGGTTTCGGTAATAGAAGAGGCGCAAAGTGAGGAAGGGAGCGTCTCGTCAGACGAGAAGAAGGCGTTGCGCGAAGAGCGACGGGCGCTGCGAAGCGAACAGGTCGCGCAAGAGCGCGCCGAAAAAGGGGAGACCGCCATGCAGGATCATGCCGCCATCAAAGCCGAGGAGCTGGCTGCCGATGCTGCTGAGCTGCTCCAACAGCGATCTGACTTTCTCAGAGACGAATAAGGTGGAGCCGAAGTGTTATCGCTATCAATGGCAACGATGAATGCTATGCTCGTATCTGTATTATGTTTCAGTGACTCTGAGCGAGAAGGATGACTATGAGCGAGGGAAAAAGCTTACCGCCGGTAGCGCCTGGTGAGGTGCTGGTGGTTGTGGATATGCAGCAGGATTTTGTCACGGGATCTCTTGGGAACCCTGATGCCGCTGCCATCGTTTCAGCGATCAATGATCGTATTCATCAGTTCGTAGACAAAAACGGTTGGGACAGTGTCTATTTCACCCGGGACACCCACGAGGCCAATTACCTTCAAACCCAAGAGGGAATGCATCTGCCCATTGTCCATTGCGAGAAGGGAAGTGCTGGTTGGGAACTTGTTGTAGATGCCGAAGGAGCCAAGCCGGATCATCTCATCGATAAGCCCTGTTTTGGTTCAATCGAGCTTGGAGAGATCCTCTCCTCTCGGAATCAAAGAGCGCCTCTTGCTGCCATTGAGATGGTTGGCACCTGCACCGATATCTGCGTGCTGTCCAACGCGGTGATTCTCAAGAATTACTTACCCGAGGTCCCCTTGCGCGTCATCGATGCTCTTTGCGCTGGCACGAGCAAAGAATCCCACGATCGAGCCCTTGAGGCGCTCCAGGTAGTTCAGGTTGATGTCATTTAGGATCATCATGTGGGTGCCCTTTCCCGTGATTTCTCACACTTAAATCACTGAGAGAAAGAGGCCTTTGATCAGGTTCAGAGGCATCCTTACTTCGCTCACGCGGATTGTAGTGGTGCACCAAGACCGGATTTAAGAGGTGAAGCTTCCAGATGGCGCCAATGGTGACGCCCAAGATGATGATGAAAAACGGTATGCGCATAAGACCACGGGTAAGGGTGATGAGAACGCCACAAATGGCAAGGACCGCCGTCCACGCCCACATGATCAGGACAGCTGTGCGCTGATCGAATCCCGCTTTGATCAACCGATGATGAATGTGGTCGCTGTCAGGACGATCGATGGGTTTGTGCTCTCGTACTCTACGGATAATGCTTGAAGCGGTATCGATGATAGGTACGCCTGCGGCTATGATGGGTACCAGCAACGATGTGAAAAACGCTGACCGAGCCACAGCCACGAGCGATACCGATCCCAGTAAAAATCCTAGGAGAAGGGCACCTGAGTCACCCATAAAGATGCTCGCTGGATGGAAATTGAAGCGGAGGAATCCGATGCAGGCTCCAGCGATGGTGATGGCAAACAGCGCGGCGTCAAAGCGGCTTGTGAGCATGCTAAGGATGAAGATGGTAAGGGAGCTTATTGCTGAAATTCCCGATGCGAGCCCATCCAGTCCATCGATGAGGTTGATGATGTTAGCGAAAGCCACCAGATAAAAGATCGTAATCGGGTAGGCAAGCCAGCCCAGCTCCACATAGCCACCGGCGATCGGGTTGTGGAAGCTTGAAAGGAGAATTCCCGAAAAGGCCGCAATGGTGGCAGCGATTATTTGTCCGAGTAGCTTGATTTTGGGAGGGAGATCGAAGACGTCATCGATAAATCCCACCAGAAAGATGATCAGGAGGCTTAAAGCCGCACCCCCATAGTTGATAGGTCCATCGGGACGATCATGAAAGGGTGATCTCCATCCCCAAAAATGGACGCCTATGACGATAACCGCGAAGCTGATCATGATGCCGAGGAAAATGGCGACGCCACCTAGGCGGGGGATGGGTACTCGATTGATGCGTCTCTCGCTCGGGTAGTCGATGGCGTCAAAACGATGGGCGAGATACTTCGAAAAGGGAACGAACGCCATAGTCGCGACGATCGCGATAAAAAAGGCAATGCCACATTCGATCCAGTTCAAAAGGTGGAACCCCATTTTCTAGCGTCATACGTGTCGCATATCAACGTAATTTTCATTATAGCGCCCTTACTTAGCTTTTTTGCAGGCTAGAGAGAAGTTCAGATTTCTATGGGAATTTGACAAGAGCAAAGGACATGAAGCGAGCTTTGCTAGAATGAACGCAAAGGATACTTCGAGGCTGAACGGCTATCAGGTGACAACAAGACCTCTCATAAGCATTATCATCCCTGCTTATAACGTGGAACAATGGCTCAGGCGATCGGTAAACACGCTTTTAGCTCAGACGCTCTTTAATTTCGAGTTGATCCTTGTCGATGACGGCAGCACCGACGGCACGGGCGCGATTTGCGATGAAATGGCTTCCCGCGATTTTCGTATCCATGTGATTCATCAGCCCAATGCCGGGGCTGCGCTCGCGCGCAATCATGGCATGGCCGAAGCCAAAGGTGAGTACCTCTATTTCATGGATGCTGATGATTGGTGCGAACCTGAGATGCTCAAGTCTCTTTATGATTTTGCGGCCGAGCATGATCTTGATCTGCTCATCACGGGCTTTTATATCGATACCTACTACAACGATCATGAGTTTTATCGAGAGCAACGCAATACGGCAACGAAGGTCTACGAATCCCAAGCCGCCTTCAGAGAAGATGCCTATCGCCTGTTCGAGGCTCAGCTGCTCTACGCTCCTTGGAATAAACTCTATCGCCGACAATATCTTCTCGACCATGATCTTGAGTTTCCCTCCACGTTTTGGGATGACCTGCCTTTTAATTTGCGGGTGGTGCGTGACGTGGCCAAGGTGGGCTGTCTCGATGGTCATTTCTATCATTTTCTTCGTGCTCGAGAAGAGAGTGAGAACACTCGTTATCGCGCGGATATGTATGCAAAACGCGAGGAGGAAGATCAGCTCATGCGTGAGCTTTTCGACTACTGGGACATTGATGATGAGGCGGTTAGACGCTCACTTTCTCTGCGCTATGCCGAGCGCTTGGTGGGTTGTGTTGAGAACGTGACCAATAAAAACTCTCAACTCTCCACGCGAGAGAAGCGCGAAAAGATCGGGCAGATGATCAAAACCGAGCGTGCCCAAACGGCGCTCAAAGAGGCGGTTCCTCATACGCTGATGATGAGAATGATTTTTATGCCTATGAAGTGGCAAAATGTGACGCTTACCCTCTGGGAAAGCTCATTTATTTCATGGGTGAAGCGCAATAATACGAAAGCCTTCGCGAAATTGAAGGCAAATCGCTAATCATGGCTTCTCAAGATGAAACTCCGCTCTTTTCGGTGGTCATGCCGGTCTATAACATGGGAGCCTATCTTGAACAGGCTATAGACAACATCCAACGGCAAAGTTTCCAAGATTGGGAATTGCTTTTGGTGGATGACTGCTCGACAGATCGAAGTCTTGCCATAGCCCTAGAGGCTGCGAGTCGAGATCCGCGCATAAGGCTGGTACAGCATGAGACCAACGAGGGCCTTGCGCAAACGCGTAACAGCGGCATTGATGAGGCAAAAGGGGTCTACCTTTGGTTTCCCGATCCCGATGACAGCTATGATTTGGATCTTCTCGAGCAGGCGGCGTCGCTTGCTGCCGCAGAAGATCCGGATGTCATCATGTTTGGGCTTATCGAGGAATACTATGATCGCAATGAGAACTTTCTCTACAACCACGAGATCCCGACCGAACAAGCAAGCTACGCCGATCCTCAGGATTGGCATAGTCTGATTGTCGATATAGAACGTCGTACGCTCTACGGTTATGCGTGGAATAAGTTTTATCGTCGCTCGATCATAGATGCTCATGGACTTCGCTTCGTTACCGAACTTCTCATTGAGGATTTTGTTTTCAATGTGGCTTTCTTTAACGAGGCGCGATCGTTGGCGTTTTTAGATGGCTGCCCCTATCACTACGTTAAGCGGGAGCGTCAAAGCCTTACGAACTCCAACGCCTATTCGGCGGCAGACTACTACGACGTGCATAGAAAGCGTATCAAGCTTCTGCGAGAACAACTCGAGGGATGGGGCGTGCTTGAGGCGGGCCGTCCTGTAGTGGGTAGTCTTTATATGAGGTATCTGCTCTCAACCTTGGAGCGTAGTTACTATCCCAACGATCTTTGGACCAAAGCGGATCGGCGCTCATGGCTTCAATCGGTATTTGACGACGAGCGCTATCAGGAG
>CANRPV010000042.1 GCA_947632575.1 uncultured Eggerthellaceae bacterium
GGGCAATAAATACCGAGAGGTGCGTTACCGCTGTTCGAAGTACTGTTCACACCGAGAAAGCCTTCGTTGGATATCGTGAGGTTACCGAGGCAGAATATACCCGCTTGGGCCGACCCATCGCTTAACGCGGTTGGCGCTATCAAGCTTGTCCCAAAGATACCTATATCAACACGACTGCCGCTTTCAACCTTAATGGTTGAACCTTCAGGGAGCACAAGGGCGCTGTACACTTCAGCGTAATCACCAGGCTGAGATGAATACTGGTACGTTCGAAGTGAGCCTTCGTCATTTATCTCAATCGAAAGATTACCTAAGGTTAAGGTGTTGCTGCCGCTATCCCAGGCATAACCATCTTCAGCAACAGTAGCACCCTCTTTATAGTTGTTGCCTTCAGCTGAATCTCCTGCGGCAAAGTTCAATCCATGGGTAAGCGTGTGTGTTTGCGCGTCGGCACGCGTCTCGTTTTCGGAAAGCGCAAGAGGGTTCGTGCCCAATTCCGAAGAGAGAGAAGTCGGCAATGATGGCTCAGCCGCATAGGCGACCGGGGCAAACCCCATCGTCATCATCGTGACGACAAGAAGTCCCGACACGATTTTCCGGCTCCAGCGATTGTTATGAGTCATAGTGAACGCTCCTTGTATACCCCGCGCTCAAACGCTCAACTATATTTGAGCTCCCTCAAGCGTCTAGAACGCTAGTTTCCACGATCCTCTTTATACCTAATCGTGAGTCACTCTTGGGAAAAAAGTTCCGTGATGCTGCGCCAAAGACTAAAGATCAGTAACGAAAAAGCAGAAAGGTTGAATTAAAGCTCTTTGCACAAGTGGGAAGAAGCGGAAAAGAGTGAAAAAGCACGCCGACAAAACGTGGCGACAATGATGCCGTGACAATGACGCAGTGGCGATAAAGCAGTGACAAATAAGCGATTATCGGAGAAGCACGATGCTCTGCGTTACGAGCGTTCGCTTGCGCCTTGAGAATCGTTTTCGTTATTGGCGTCAACGATCGCCGCTTTGATCGTCTTCTCCAAATCCGAAAGAGAAAGATGCCTGGGCTTTCTCACCTGATTGATCTCTTCGCGCAGCGCCACCAGACGGCGCACCGGAACGGGCAGCACATGACCATTGGTCATGGTCGCTCCTCGCGAAGAGAGGGACTTCACTTTCCACCCATTGACGAGATACGTGCGATGCAGGCGAATAAACTGGCTGCCAGGCATCTCTTCCATCGTGCCTATTCCGTCTTGGCTCACCATCTCATCGTTATCGCAGTAGACGACCGTCTTTCGCCCTTGGGCCTCCACGTAAACGATGCGGTCCTCATCAACATAATGGACGATCCCCTGATCATCCTTAAACTCCACATGGCTGTCCCAGTTTTTGGGGTAATCCATGGTCTCTGATTTCTTCTCATCTGGCAGACCAAGCGTGTCTCGGTCAACAGGAAGCGTCACTTCAAGGTAGCTGATGCGCACTGAGCCGCCCTCATGAACACGCCAGTTAAATACGACGCGAAGAGGCCTGCCTAATACAGATCCTCCTCCGGCAGAGCCGATATAGAGAAAAGCATGCGCTACGATGCAACAACTCTCCGGATAGACGGAGAGAACCTCGAAGTTCTCCTGTACCAGAATTGTTCTAGAACCCTCGCCTCTAAGCCGGTCGCACAGTCGCTTAAATCCTTTGGCACCGTAGTCGCCGAATTCTGAAAAAGGGCTGAGCCATTCCACCTTGTTATCGAGCAAGGCCAGACAGGAGTCCGTATCCCCGTCGAAGGCGTCATGGATAAACGACTTAGAGAGCTCGATAAGCAAACCTTGGATTTTCGGATCACTCAAGACGCTTCGCGTCTCATCTTGTTTGATATTCGCCGTTGGAGTCATACCCAATTGACCTTAGGAGTTTCTGCGCCTTTACTCAGTACCCGACAACCGTACGAAAGATATCCGATAATCCTTTACTAAACACCGTTTCTTGGCTCAACGCCTGATTATGTCTACCAAATGACTTGTTTTACCGCTCAAACAGCTCACTGAAGCCCGTAATATCTAAGACTTCTTGAACATCATCGGAAGCGCCGATCAGGTTCATTCCAGCACCAGTGCTTTGCGCTCTCTTATAGGCAACCATAAGGACGCGCAAACCAGCCGAGGAGATATAGTCCAAGTTAGAAAAGTCGAAGACGACCTCCTGGTAAGACGTTCCGGTGGAAAAGGCCGTCTCCACCGCCTGCTCCAATTCCGGCGCCGTGTTCGTGTTTAAGGATCCGCCTACGGCAATAGTTAAGGTGTTTGCATCTTCTGATACGTGGATCTCCACGAAATACATCTCCTCACAAACGTGAATTTCTTCGACAGGTCTATGGTTGCACTACTGCAACCACCATAACTACTACAACTACCAAGGTGTCTTAATATTGATAACAAAACCACCGATACCAACGGATATTTTGCCGCCGCCAGTCACGCCAGCTAAATCTGCATCGGAGAGCTTGCCGTTTTTAAGCGACCCTTTCATATCCTCTAAAGAAGCAGCGTCAATGCCAACTTGAGACGCTATGGCCTTGAGATCATCAACGGTAAAGGTAGTTTTCCCATCAGCTGCTTGACGAGTGATTTCCTCTTTAAGGGCCGGATTGGCCTCGATAAACGATGCTATATTCTCCATAGTCGCTCTCCTTCCAGGCGTCCTGTCTTATGTCTCGTCTTCCAGTAATTTCTCACGCATCGATTCGTGTCGATTCGTATCCATTGCTTTGTTTGCTTGTTTGGCAGGCTATAGAGCCTTTGCCACTATCATATAAAAAGATAGGGGGTACTTGGATATATTCATAGCCGATGGTAGTGTAATTCCCTTGTTTAGCCCGTTTCCTCTCTTATATTCTTTTGGGTTCGGTATATGCTAGACGCAACCCACAAAGATGATCTATCTCATCTGAGAGAGGCTCCATGACCACCGACGAACTGATCAATCGCTCGATCTTTATCATCAGTGAATACTATAAGAATAACCTGGAGCCGTATTTCGACAGCATCGGCGAGGATATCCTTTGGTTCGGCCCCTCTGAAGGCCAATGCATCCAGGGCAAACAAAATATCATTGACACATGGACGCAAGAAGAGCATTCACTGACTTTCACCATGGGCGACATCAAAGTTCAGTACGTCTCCCCCACCAGTTCCGTCAAGGAAATCATGCTCGAGTACGACATCTGCACCCACTACCCCAGCGGCAACACCCATGTGCACAGACAGAGACTCCATTACACCTGGAACCAAAAACGCAAGAAGGGGCCTCATGGATGGGAGACGCACGCTGAGATCGTCATGATCCATATTAGCAATCTCTGGCACTACGACAGTCGCGACACCATTTATCCCGTTCATTACGAAAAGATGCACGAACCGGTTCGCATGATTTCAAAGGCGGAACGCTTTGTGACTATCAAGGCGTCGGATCGTAGCGTCTATCGTCTTCTCGCTGATCACATTCTCTATATTGAAACGGTCAAACGCTCGGCGCGTCTTTTGGTGCATACGAGAAGCGGCACGATTACCATCAATGAAACGTTGCAAGATTTCGAGCAAAGGCATCCAGGTCTTTTCCTGCGCATTCATGCGAGCTATCTCATTAACCCAACCTCGGTACGAGAGATCCAGCGCTTTTTCGTTACGCTTTTGGATGGAACAGAGCTTCCAATTCCCGAAAAGAAGTACACTAAGATCAAAAGACTGCTTTTGCAGGATGACGATTAGAGGAACTAAGGTATTAAGGTCCTGCCGAAAGGAACTGCGATGGATGGCAAAGACAAAGAGCCTGTGACAAAAGCATCCGACGGTTCGAAAGATCCTCAAAAGTCAGAGAAGAGATGCCCGGGCGAAGACACCAGCAAAGAATGCTCTTTAGAAGATCTGGCAAAGGTAAACGGCGGCAAGCTTGAGAACAGCTGGCGCTTACCACCCTTATAGCCTTGTAGCTTGTAGCCCCTGTAGCCTTGTAGCTTGTAGCCCTGTAGCTGGGTAAGCCTCTAGCTTTATAGGCGGACTTCTTGTCATTTCTGAAACTATTGCAGCATGAGGAGTCGCAATCCCTTATGTTTTGCCATAGTAATCATTGCACTTGAAAACCCTATTGTTCTCCGACCGACTGGACTGGCCTTATGAAACACCACGCTGAACCCCATGACCACCGTGCCGAAAATCATGAAGTCCGCAAGGACGCCCATGAGACTGAGAATGAGAGCAAGAACGAGCTGAAAAAAGAGCACCTGAAGATTCACCACCAGGATACTGCGCAGACCCTTGAAGACAACGTAGAGAAGGTTGAAGAGGCGATCAAAGACAACCTCGACGAGGCTGCGCAGTCCACGAAAGAAACGCTCGCCCAAGATAAGGAAGATGCCGAGCGACTCATTCGCGAAAACAAAGAGGCTGTTGAACGGGCGGGTTATGAGATTTCTCACCCCCAAGACCTTAAAGATGATGTTTCAGAAGCGCTGCATGAGACGGTGGATCACTTAGAGCGGGTGGGCGAAAAGGTCATCGACGATGTACGCCATCCCTCAAACGTGATTGATGCTATCGAAGACAAGGCAAAGCAGGTCAAAGCGGAGGCCGGTGATTTCGCCGAGCACGTGCACTCCGAGCTCAACGCACCGGTCGATAAACAGAAGCTTCCACTGCTCCTTAAAATCTTTTCCATACTAGCCATCCTGGGAAGTCTCTCCGCCATCGGTGAGGTCGTTGAAGCTATTCTCGCGCTGGTCGACGCATATTTCAAAAGCATTACCATCCAGATCGTTTTCGTCTACATCACGCTGTTTATCTACGCTCTCATTGCCATAACGACAATCTTCCTCGGAATACGTTTGCTGCTCAACAAGCGACGGTTTGCCGCACTAACCATCAACGTCATCTACGTTTTGATCGTTTTGGGCATTTTGAGCTCCATCATGCTCTATGGCATCTCTTGGAGACTCATCCTTTATGGAATCTATTTCGCCATCAACGTCGCACTTCAATCCTATCTGGATCCGAGCTTACGTGAGGAACGTCAACTCCAACGGCGCCTGCGCGATATGGAGACACGCGACCAGGCGGAAAAGGGTACTCTCGGACGTGATCAGTCGGGCAAAAGCTATATCACCCTTAACTTCTTCAATATCTTTTGGATTTTCGTCGTGAGTTCTATCTTGGGCCTGCTGATCGAGACCATCTATCACATGGTTGTCGTGGATCCGGGCGTCTATCAGGATCGCGCGGGTCTTTTGTTCGGCCCATTCTCCCCCATCTACGGATTTGGCGCCGTACTCATGACCATTTTCCTCAACCGTTTCCATAAGGCGAATATTGTCATCATCTTTTTCGTCAGCGCCATTATCGGCGGTGCTTTTGAATACTTCGTCTGGTGGTTCATGAAGTTCGCCTTCGGTGCGACGGCCTGGGATTACAGCGGGATGTGGCTTTCCATCGGCGGTGGTGGTACCTGCGGCGTCTACATGATCATGTGGGGCATTCTTGGTTGCTTCTGGATCAAGCTGTTGCTTCCGCTGTTATTGCACATCGTCAACTTGATCCCCTGGAACTGGCGTTATGGTGTGACCACGATCTGCGCGCTGCTTATGCTCGCTGACGGCGTGATGACGCTGCAGTCCCTTGATTGTTGGTATCAGAGGCTTTCGGGAGTGCCTGTCACCACGCCGGTTGAAAGATTCTACGATCGGCATTTCGACAATACCTATATGGCTCACCGCTTCCAGTCGATGACTATCGCGCCTAACGACTCCGTCCGTGGCCAAAGCGATACCGCGAGTGAATAAGAAAGGGTATTACCAAGAAAACAGGTAGCGCCAGAGCAGCAGTGTAGAAATAGCGCATGCTATAGGCTATTGGCGTTGCTAGCCTTCTGCTTGCCATTTTGGCCATGACACCCATAAAGGCATGGGGACGTAAAGCTCCTCCAAAGAGGCGCTCTCGTCTAAAGCTTATCTATCGCTCTAAATCTATTTATAGCGACTGCGGAACAGCGGACGCAGCTCGCTGATAGGCGCCCCAGCTTCGATAAGTTCTCTCATACGTTCTTCAGCAGCGGCGATCTTCAAACACTCCTTGAGCACGTCTGATGCGATCTCTGGAGGCACGATGCATACACCGCTATCATCGGCAAGCATAAGATCGCCCGGTTCCACCCGCTTGCCACAGAGTGTAATTGGTCCGTTCATCTCAACACACTCCATGCGATATTTGCCAGTTATCTGCGTCACACCGCAACTAAACACCGGATAACCACTTTCGCGGATCGACGACGCGTCACGACAGCAACCATTGACGATATTACCGGCGAGCCCGCACGCCTTTGCGACTGTGCAACTCTGTCCGCCCATGTTGCTTACTTCCAGATTGCCGCCGAAATCACTGACAAGCACATCCCCCGGCTCGCTGATGTAATAGATGTCCCGTGTGCTCATCGCGATGAAGTCATGATCATGAGCTCCTTGCGTCGCGGTCTTTCGCACTGGGAGATTGCGAATCGTGACGGCCGGACCGCAAATTTTGCTACCGGGCAGAAGCGGCCTGAGGTAACTCCCCGGAATAGCACCGTCGATGCCGTAGCTATCAAGCACATCGCTTACCGTCGTTGTCATGTCCTCCATTGAGAGGAATCCATCGATGACATCTTTTGGAACGCGCTCGAATGTGATCTTCGTGATGCGCTCACGTGGCACAAGTCCCCAAATGCGCCCAGCCGCTTCGTATTCCGCATAGTCTCGGTCGCGTTGCTCTCGTTGTGCTGCAACAGCCTCGTTATAGGCGTCAACCTGCGTAATATCCATATTCACTCCCGCCCGCAATGATTGGTCATCTTCATTGTAGGCAGGAATGTTTCGCCTCTATTTCTAACTAATAAACGCCTTCCTATCCCAGAGAAAAGGTCACGCTCACATCGCCAGAACCAAGGATGCTTTTGAGCTTCTGAGCGCTCACATTCTGAATCTTTCCAATAGAGGTGAAATTCCAAGAGTTAGTGTTGTAATAGATCACCAGCTTATCGCCTTGATACAGAATAATATCGCCCGGTCCAGTTGTGATCTGCTTGTCGGTACGCGGAAGGCTTCGTCCTATCGGGCCGACCTTTTCCATAGAGGCGTAGTCGCTCATCTCGATCGTAAGCGGTGCTTGCTGCAAAAGCTCGATGAGCGCATCTGCGGAAGGATTGTCGGAAAAGCTCGCATGTAGTTCATAGCCATTCACGGTAATGAGCAACTCTTGAGCAGTATTAGTCTTCATAGACTCAGCCTCATCTTTCTGTGAGAGATTATCTTGGGATTCTTGTTCGCTGCTTTGGCCCACAGCAATCGCCGGTCCATCTTCTTCTTTTTCAGCAACAGCGGTGTTTGGTACATCATCCGCACAACCCGAGAGAACCAAACTGAGACAAAGGAACGCAACGAGCGCTGTCTTTACGAATGATTTCAACAAGGTCACCGTTTATCCAAGGGAAAACGCGAGGTTACGCAGCCGGAGAGCCATCTTCGGTGATTTGCATTCACTCGTTGTGCCTTCATACACGCCCAAATCCTCAACGCCAAAGTAACCCTGTAAATAACCGTGATAGATTCCTTCGGCGTTAGAGTAAACACCATGGGCACCCGAACAGAGAAAAAGCGCCATCTTTCGACATTGCTCAGGTATACCTCCAGCGTAGGTGCGATGGATGAGACAATGCATTTGGCCGGAGAATGACCCATAATAGATCGGACTCGCAACGACGATCATTTCTGCCGCATCCCAAAGCGGATAGATTTCATCCATATCATCGCGCTGAACACAAGAGCCGTTTCCTGAAGTATGGCAGTATTCGCACGCAAGACATCCGTGGATATTCTTCGTCGCTATTTCGATTACATTGACATCATGCCCTGCCTCGCGCGCAGCCCCGACAAACGCTGACACCATCGCAGCCGTACCGCCTGTAACCCGTGGACTTCCATTCAAAACGAGGATATTCATTGTCATTCCTTACATAAGGAATCGCACCTAATCGGCAAGTTCAATCCGTACGTCATAAGATCCCTGCAACGTATGGAAAACGTCAAGCGAATCCGTAACACGGCCCATCACCACTTGGTCGTCATAACGTTGAGAATGCTCCTCATCGTCAAAGAGGATGGCAAACCACCCGCCTTTAGGGTTGTAGTTGATGTCCCCGTTATGCCAGCCGTTATGGACTTGAGATGGTTCGTAAGGAAAGGATCTTGGCATTCTCCCACAAAAATCAATGCCTGTTCCATTTACGGCTATCGTTAACGGCAAACACTCCGCAAACGCCTTGGCCGTTTCGGTGTCATTGAGTTCTCCGATAATCGTCGTATCCCCAAAACGCATAAGAATAGTACGTGGCATCTCAACCTCTTCCCATTATTGCTGATGATTTCTCCTATTACGTTCAATGATCCTATCTTGACGATATGTCAGTTTACTGTCAATATAAAACTGACGCATCGTTATTTTTAAGGCTCCATACAGTAAAGGCTTTTTGCCATCTAAACCTTTCGCTATCGGCGACTGAGTCTCGACGTGAAACCAGGGACAAGATTTCTATCGCGCTTACACGGTTTTTCGATTATGTGTCGAAATAACTACGAGGCGTTGATTCATTATGTGTGGTGTTTTCCGTTACTTACGAGAAAGATCAAAACTGTGAAGCAGTACATCGTCGATGCATTCACTAATGAGCCCTTTAAGGGTAATCCCGCCGCTGTATGCGTGATGGACGAGTGGCCAAATGATGAGTGGATGCAAAAACTCGCCGCCGAAAACCGCCTCTCCGAGACTGCTTACATCGTATATGAACCGGCAGGATGGCGTTTGCGTTGGTTTACACCAAGCGTCGAAGTAGAGCTCTGCGGGCACGCAACGCTTGCCTCAGCATTCGTCGTATTCAACTTTTATGACACCGATGCGACATCTGTAAAATTTCAAACGCAAAGCGGAGAGCTTACCGTGAAGCGTTTAGACAATGATTTCGTTATGGACTTTCCCCGCCATGAACTTTCAACTATTCCGGTAACCGATGCCATGGAACAAGCTTTCGGTGTGCGACCAATCGAAGCCGTATTAGGGCTCGATTTGGTCTGCGTATTCGAGAGTGAAGATGTCATACGAGACATGGCGCCCGATCAGGAGATCTTACTGTCGTTGCCAGGACGCATCCAAAATGTCACAGCCGCCGGCATAGCCTACGACTGCGTATCGCGAAGTTTTTGCCCGAAACTTGGAATCGCCGAGGATCCCGTCTGTGGTTCAGCCCATTGCCAAATCGCCGACTACTGGGCTTGCAGACTCGATAAGGATGAAATCAACGCTTACCAAGCTTCTCCGCGCAGCGGTGCTCTCTCTTGCCATCTCGTCAATAAGAACCGGATTGCCATCGGCGGTACGGCGACGCTCATTTCGACAGCAGAGCTTGCTATATTCCCTTACTAAGTGGGCTGCACACAGTGCAGCCCACTGGGCCATTTTCTACGCCCCGTTTAGGGTTTGGTAGTTAATACGAGCAACGATGGTGCTGTAGACGAGGTTATCGTCTATTTTTTCACGAAGACCTTTGGCTTCCAAGAACATTTCGAGGTCCTGCGTGGTTGGATTGGGGTTGTTCGGATTCTCGGCAAGAAATTCGTTCCGAAGATTCCTTTCGTCCTCGTCTGTCCAGATACTGCCCCAACCACCCGTGACGTTATTCAAAGCATCGTCAGGTATGATGTCTGCGCTCATTCTTCCTCCGCTCTCTTTTAAGGCTTTTAAGGAATGTCTTTTGATGAATACCTTACTGCGACAATTCGAACACATTGGCAACTGATTTTCACAAATCACTTGTCAAGCACGCTTAATAACTCGCGACTTTTCGTGAGTGAGCACTCTCCAGGATCTCAAGGCTCTCCAGAAGACCTATCTTATGCTGACGCAATAGCATCCGTGATAATTAAGGTGATTGTAGCGATTGGTCAGTCAATCCCGATGGTGAAATGCTATAGGTTGCTATTTGCAGGATGCCGCTTTCAGGTTCGAACCTTCATTGATACGAAGTTTGAAATTGAACAGCTACCATAAGTGCTGTAAAACTAACGTGCGTATATACAGCAAGTCTCGGTGATTCCTACACGCCGTTCGACCCGTCGCTAAACGATGAGAATTCCATCACCTATTATCAGTACTGCACCGCTTTTCCCATCGGTTGGGCGCTTGCCCAGTCGTGGAACTCTGAGCTGCTTGAGAAAGTCGGCGAGACGGTTGGTGCCGAGATGGCGCACTTCGGCGTTGATTTATGGCTCGCACCTGCGCAGAACATCCTTATGACTGACTGGTTCACCTCTCAGGACATGCCGGTCTTTACAGGTAGTAGCACGAAGTATCCGATATCGGCATCGATCGGTTGTGTGCATGCTGGAAACGATGCCCAAATGCCGGGCTGTCAGCAAAATGTGGACGACATCATCAAAGCTGTTGAAAGTGGTGAACCGATTGACGGGTTTACCGTGACTATGGGAGACGTGCAGTTCTGCGCTGCAAACGTCATTCGTATGGCTATAGAGGCGGACGTTTAAGCTACAGCAAATTAATATGCACGCATGCTAAAGGGATGGGCACTAATCCTCACC
>CANRPV010000043.1 GCA_947632575.1 uncultured Eggerthellaceae bacterium
CCAGCAGACTGAAATCGCCATCGTAGCTGACTTCATGCTGAAGACTCGCGAGCGTCTTAATCGTATTCTCGCCGAGAACACCGGTCAGGAAATTGAGACCATTCAGCGGGATACCGAGCGCGACAACTATATGACCGCTGAGGAAGCCAAGACCTACGGTTTGGTGGATGAGATCATCACCCATCACGGTGTGAAGCCAGAGGAATAGGCCTAACGTTCATGGATCAGGAGATCTACTGCACATTCTGCGGCAAGACCCCCCAACAGGTCGATGCCATGATCGCCGGGCCCAATGGCATTTACATTTGCGATGAGTGTATAGCCCTCTGCTCCGAGGCGATGAAGCAGGAACTCAATCTTGACATGGGCGATCCGCGCTCGCACAGCTCAGCGCCGGTTCATGGCAAGCATGCGGGAGCTGTCGCCGTTGCCCAGGATATGGAAGAAGAGGAGAGGGCGCTCATTAAGCTGCCCACGCCTCATGAGATTTACCAGCGGCTCTCGGAGCACGTGGTGGGCCAAGAGGCGGCTAAAAAGGCGCTTTCAGTAGCCGTCTATAACCACTACAAGCGCATTTCCATGGGCCAGAGCACCGACGAAGGCGATGTGGAGCTGGCCAAATCAAACATCATGCTTCTTGGACCGACGGGATCGGGCAAGACCCTTTTAGCCCAAACACTTGCCCGTACCCTTCAAGTTCCCTTTGCCATCGCGGATGCCACCACCTTAACCGAGGCGGGTTATGTGGGTGAGGACGTGGAGAATATCCTTCTCAAGCTCATCACAGCCGCTGATTTTGACATTCCCCGCGCGGAAATCGGCATCATCTATATCGACGAGATCGATAAGATCGCCAGGAAAGCGGAAAACCTTTCCATCACGCGTGATGTCTCCGGTGAAGGGGTGCAGCAAGCGCTGCTTAAGATCGTTGAGGGCTGTGATGCCTCGGTTCCTCCTCAAGGAGGTCGCAAGCATCCTCAGCAGGAGCTGATTCACATCGACACCACTAATATCCTCTTTATCCTCGGTGGCGCCTTTGTGGGATTGGCCGATATCATCGCCCAACGAGTGGGCTCTTCAACCCTTGGCTTCGCCTCGGATCTGCCTGAGAGCAAGAAGCTTCACGAAGCGGAGCTGTTGGCTCAGGTGTTACCGGAGGACTTGCATAAGTACGGCATGATCCCCGAGTTTATCGGGCGAATCCCCGTCGTAGCTTCCTTGGATGAGCTTTCCGAGGAAGATTTGATGCGCATTCTCACCGAGCCGAAGAATGCGCTGGTTAAGCAGTACACGCGGTTGTTCGAGTTCGAGAACAGCCTGCTGACCTTTGATGAGGAGGCTCTTCGCGCCATCGCCACCGAGGCGGTTGAGCGGGCTACGGGTGCTCGAGGCCTTCGCTCCATATGCGAGCGAGTGCTGCTTGATGTGATGTATGAGCTGCCTGAGTACGACGGTCCCACGACGGTAACCGTCCATGCGAGCGATATCACAGGGGAAACCAAACCTAAGATTATTCCTGCTGTTGAACAGCTAACTTTTGAGGAGCAAACAGCCTAAGGCTGACGCTGGTCGCCAAGGCTGTAAGAGAAAGAGTTTGTCCATGGCTGAAAAGAAATCCTCTTCAGAATCAAAGTCTCAACCACAGGCGTCGGGAGCCAAGTCCGTCGATTATGATTTCAGCGCTCACGAGCGCCCTTTTTTTGAGGCATGGAAAGACGCGGGTTATTTCCAGCGCGGAGAGGGTTTCGGCAAGCATAAGGACGATTCGTACACCATCGTCATCCCGCCTCCCAATATCACGGGAGTGCTTCATATGGGTCATGCCCTTAATGACACCATCCAGGATGCCTGCATTCGTCGGGCGAGGATGCAGGGCTATCAAACCCGTTGGATTCTCGGAACGGACCATGCGGGTATCGCCACGCAGACCAAGGTAGATAAGCATCTCGCCGAGCAGGGCATCAACAGGCGAGAGATCGGTCGTGAAAAGTTCATCGAAGCGTGTCAAGAGTGGAGAGAAGAATACGGTACGACGATCGTGAACCAGATTGCCGCCATGGGTTGCTCCTGCGACTATGCCGACGAGAAGTTCACCATGTCGCCGGAGTTCTCCAAGGCGGTGCGGATGGTCTTTACCGACTGGTACCACGCCGGCATCATCTATCGGGGCAAGCGCATCGTGAACTGGTGTCCTTCCTGCACAACGGCCATCGCGGATGACGAGGCCGAGTATCAGGACGAACATGGCCATCTTTGGTATCTTCGTTACCCCCTCAAGGAGCCGGTCGATGGGCGCGACTACATTACGGTGGCTACCACGAGGCCTGAGACCATGCTCGGAGATACCGGTGTGGCGGTAAGCCCTCAGGATGAGCGCTATGCGGACCTGGTTGGCAAAACAGTGATCTTGCCTTTGGTGAATCGCGAGATCCCCATCTTTAGTGACTTTTACGTGGATAAGGAGTTTGGCACCGGTTTTGTTAAGGTGACTCCCGCCCACGATCCCAATGACTTTGCCATGGGGGAGCGCCACGGTCTTGAGAAGATCAACATCTTCGACGAGACCGCCCATGTGGTCGATGGTTTCGGGAAGTTTTCCGGCATGGATCGCGACGAAGCGCGTGAGGCGGTCGTAGCAGCCTTTGACGAGCTAGGTCTGCTCGATCATGTGGAGGATCTCGATCACTCGGTCATGCATTGCTACCGTTGTCATTCCACGCTGGAGCCTTGGCTTTCCGAGCAGTGGTTCGTGGCGGTAGACGCCCTGAAAGAAGACGCGCTTAAGGTAGTGGAGGAGGACAAGATCACCTTCTACCCGCCGCGCTGGAAATCCGTCTACCTGGATTGGCTCCATAATCTCAAAGACTGGTGCATTTCGCGTCAGCTTTGGTGGGGTCATCGTATCCCGATGTATTACTGCGACGCCTGCGGATGGCAGGATGCCTCAGTGGAGCCTATCGCCACGTGTCCTACCTGCGGACATGCAACACGTCAGGACGAGGACGTGCTCGACACCTGGTTCTCATCCCAACTGTGGCCTTTTGCCACCCAGGGATGGTCTGAAGCAGGAAATGAGGCACCTGATATCAAGCGTTATTACCCCACGGAGGTGCTTTCCACCGCTCGCGACATCATGGGACTTTGGGTGGCGCGTATGGTGATGGCATCCATGTATTGCACGGGCGAGATTCCTTTTGAAAAGGTCATCATCCATCCGACTGTCATGGGCGCCGATGGCAAGCCTATGAGTAAATCTCGCGGCAATGGCGTGGATCCGGTTCAGCTCATGAAGGACTACGGCGCCGATGGCATGCGTTTCGGCCTTCTCATGCAGGTAACCGGCGCTCAGGCCATGCGTTTCGACTATCAAAAGATCGAGAGCAGCCGAAACTTCGCCAACAAGATTCGCAATGCTGCACGTTTCGTGTTGATGCACCTTGATGGCTATATTCCAGGGGCTCCTGAGCCTACGACCCCGGCGGATCGCTGGATATTCTCCCGTTTGGCTCACCTGGTAGCTCAGGTGGATACGGCCTTTGACGCTTTTGAATTTGGCGAAGTGACCCGTTTGCTCTACAGCTTCTTCTGGAATGAGTTTTGCGATTGGTATATCGAGTTTTCCAAGAGCCGCTTAGCGAACGAGGATGACCCGGCCGATAAGCTGGCTTGTCAGCGCAATCTGCTGTTCGTGTTGGAGACCGCTCTGCGGCTTCTGCATCCGATCATGCCTTTTATCACCGAGGAGATCTATCAGGAGATGCCTGATAAAAATGGTGGTCCGTGGCTCATCGGTGCGCCTTGGCCCGATGCGGATGCATTACGCGCCTATATCGACAACGACGCGGAACGTTCCATTGATCTGGTGTGCGAGGTGGTTTCCGCTATTCGCTCGGCTCGTTCACGCTACGGGGTCTCTCCGCGCGAGGCTCTCAATGTCTTCGTTCAGGCGGATGCTCAAGACGTGGTTTTGCTCGAGGCTCAGTCGGGATTGATTACATCGCTTGGAAACACTGCCGACTTGGTCATCGCGGAAGAGGTGAGCCGTCCCGCTCAATCTATCGTAAGTCTTGGTTCTGGCATTGAGGTCTATACGGACTTGGCCGGTAAAGTGGATTTCGAGGCTGAGGCGGCGCGTCTTGAGAAGGAAAAGGCGAAGCTTGCGGCTGATTGCCAGAAGTTGGAAAAGAAGCTCTCGAACGAGGGATTCCTTGCTAAGGCGGCGCCTGAGATCATCGCTAAGGACCGTGCTCGACTCGCCGATCTTCAGGACAAGCTTGAGCGCATCGAACGCCAGCAGGAGGAACTAGGTTTTTAGAGGAACGAGGCTTTTGACTGAGCGCCTGATCGAAGCTTTTCGCAGGTTATTTGTGGATGAGCCCCATACTCGAGTGCTCTTCGTGACGATTTGAAAAGCTTGCGTTACAATGGTTGCTCGCAAAGGGTCCTTTAAACTCCGCTGACGTTAAGCGAACAGTGAAAAGCGTTAGCGACCAAGGAGATTACTGCTTTCATGAACGACTTGATTGCTCAGCTTTGGACTCCCGAGGTGCAAACCACGTTCACTATCGTGATCGTCATTCTTGTGGTCTTGTACATCTTGTCCATCGTTTGGGTCGTCCGCGATGCCTATATGCGCGGTACCCAATGGTATATCTGGGCAGCGGTTTCGTTGGTGCCTCTCGTGGGTCTGATCGCCTATCTGCTGCTGAGGCCGCCGCTTCTTCAGATCGATCGGGATGAACAAGAGCTGGAAATTGCTCTGAAGCAACGTCAGCTGATGCAGTATGGAGAATGCGCCACCTGCGGTTATCCGGTTGAGGCCGACTACATCATCTGCCCCAGCTGTCATGCTCCTCTCAAGAATCTCTGTCCTCGTTGCCATCATGCTCTCGATCCCTCATGGGATGTTTGTCCTTACTGCGCAACGCCGATTGGTCAAGCTCGGCCTCGTCGCTATGAACAAGCTCAGGCGGCTCCGGCAGCTGCGCCTGTTTCGGGGGGCGAATCCTACGCAGAGCAAGTGCCACCGTCTCGGCCTCGTCGTGAACGAACTAGGAACTCCTCCGGCGCGCGCGCTTCGTCTGGGGGAGGAGAGCTGAAATAGACCTGGCTTGATGGCTGAGTCCTAGGTTGAAAGTTACCCCTCAAGTTCTCTTGATCATCGGAAAGCGGGCGCCGGACGGCTCCGCTTTTCTGCTGTTGTAACGAAGGTATTTGCAGGTGCTTTGTCTGCACCCGGCAAAGGAAAGGAAACTCTATGATCGTCGTGTTACCAGATGGCTCATCAAAGGAAATGGCTGAAGGCTCCACGGTCGCCGATGTGGCCGCCTCCATTGGCGCAGGCCTTGCGAAGGCCGCTCTCGCCGGTAGCGTTAACGGTAAGCTGGTAGATCTGGACTGGACCGTGGCCGATGGAGATGAGGTCAATATCATTACCCAAAAATCACCTGAGGCCTTGGATCTGTTGCGTCATTCCACCGCTCATGTGATGGCTGCGGCTTTGGTGGATCTCTACGGTGATGTGAAATTTGGCGTCGGTCCGGCCATCGAAAATGGCTTCTACTATGACGTGTCTCTCGAAAAGGCTCTCTCTCCGGATGATTTCGCCGCTATCGAGAGCCGCATGGAGGAGATTATCAAGGCCGATGAGCCGTTTACGCACGAGGTCGTAAGCAAGGAGCAGGCCCTAGAACTGTTCAAGGATCAACCCTTTAAGCTTGAGCTTATTTCCGATTTTCCCGAGGACGAGGTCATCACCATCTATCGGACTGGTTCTTTCGTCGACCTGTGCCGGGGGCCGCATCTGTCTTCGACGGCTCAGATCCCCGCGATCAAGCTCACCAAGCTGGCAGGCGCTTATTGGAGAGGCGACGCCGACCGACCTATGTTGACTCGCATTTACGGCACGGCGTTCTTCTCGAAAAAGGAGCTTGAGGAATATCTCCATAACCTCGAAGAGGCCGAGAAGCGCGATCATCGTAAGCTTGGTCGCGAACTTGGCATCTATGTGATGGATCCTATGGCTGGTGTGGGTTTGCCCATGTATCTTCCTAACGGCGCCCGGGTTATTCGTCTGCTTCAGGAATGGTTGCGTCGGGATCTCTACGAACGCGGCTACGAGGAAGTGATCACCCCTCACATCTACAATGCCGACGTATGGAAGACCAGCGGGCATTACAACTTCTATCGCGACAACATGTACTTCTTCAATATCAACGAGGGGACTGAAGAGGAGCCTCGTCTTTCCGAGTACGGCGTAAAGCCGATGAATTGTCCCGGTCATGTGATGCTCTATCGCAGCGAGGTCCGTTCCTATCGTGACTTGCCCCTGCGCTTCTTTGAGTTCGGTACGGTCTATCGTCACGAGATGAGCGGCGTGGTTCATGGACTTTTGCGCGCTCGCGGTTTCACCCAAGACGATGCCCACGTGTTCTGCACGCGGGAGCAGGTGGTCTCTGAGGTCGTCGCCATTTTGGATTTAGTGGACTACATCATGAACACCTTCGGCTTTGAGTACTCAGCCGAGATCTCCACTCGTCCTGACAAATCCATCGGTACCGATGAGATGTGGGAATATGCCACTTCGGCTCTGGAGCAGGCTTGTAGCGAACATAACCTTGAATATGACATCAACGAGGGCGACGGGGCGTTTTACGGTCCTAAGATCGACATCAAGGTGAAGGATGCCATCGGCCGCACCTGGCAATGCTCCACGGTCCAGATTGACTTCAATATGCCCGAGCGTTTCGAGCTTACCTACAGAACCGATGCCAACACCGAAGAGCGTCCTTGGATGCTCCACCGGGCAATCTTCGGTTCCATCGAGCGCTTCTTGGGCATTCTGCTTGAGCATTATGCGGGCGCGCTGCCGCTTTGGCTGGCGCCAACTCAAGTGGTGGTGCTGCCTATCGCAGATCGTCATAAGGACGCCGCCTATGAGTTTGCCGGTGAGCTCAAATCCGTCGGTGGCCGCGTTCAGGTGTATGACCAAAATGAGCCAATGCGCGTTAAGATCGCGAAAGCTCAGAGCCAAAAAATTCCCTATATGATCGTGATTGGCGACAAGGAGATCGCTGAGTCGCAGGTAAGCGTTCGCGAGAGGTCTCAGGGCGATTTAGGAACTTGGGATCGCAAGAAGTTTATCGACGTCATTCGCGACGCGGCTCTGTAGGGAAGTTTCGATAACGAGGAAGCGCTATTCCTGACTTTCCCGGTGGACTTTTTCAAAGGCATCCACCGGATCATAGGGTTCTTCGGCGTAGCGCTCCTCGTTCTGATCATAGGCTTCCTTGGCCTTTTCTTCGACTTCACGCTCCATCTCATGGTGCTCTTCTAGGATCTCGCTGATCTCATCGGGATCTTTTTCGATTTCCTCAATGGCTTTGACGGGCTTGATGTCTATAGCGCGGAGAAGCAGCTGAGCAAACAGCGGCATGATCAACACCGTGATGCCACCTGCGGCTACAAGCACCGAAGCCGTCTGAATGTCCATTGCATTCACGTCTACGGCCACGCTGGTGACAGCTACGATGATGGGAAGCGCCGTGGTGCAATACAGCGCTACGATGGAGCGCTGCCTGAAGCTCATGGTTTTCGTGGCCTTATCGAGACTGAGAGAGATGACGATGGGCAGCGTGCGCACTACAAGCAGCATGCCGATGAAGGTGATCAGCAGCAGCGGCTTTGCGGCTATGGCCGTCACATCGATGTTCGAACCGGATACGATGAAAAAGAGCGGTATGAAATAGCCGAAGGCGAGGGAGTTGAGTTTATATTCCAAAGGTTCACTGCCCTCGGGCAACACGTAACGCAAGATGAAGCCGGCCGCGAAGGCGCCGAGGACGACATCGAGATCAAAGAGCGCCGATACAGCCACAAGGAAAACGAGTAGCATCACCACGGCACGGATGAGCAGTTGAGAGTTCGTCTCCGTGTTGTTGACGATGGCGCGGTCAATGTATCCGTGACGCTTATGGGCCCAGCGATCGATCACGCCAAGTAAGACGGCGATAGTGGCAAACGCGCCCAAGATCAATAGAGTTTCCCAACGTACCCTCGTGGAAAGAAGTAGAGTCATGGCAAGTACGGGCAGCAGCTCACCCCAGGTACCGTAGGAGAGAATGCAATCTCCAAGCTTGGTGCCAAGTAATCCGCGCTCGTCGAGGATGGGCAGTAGAGTGCCGATGGCGGTGGAGGTCAACGCGAGCGCAACCGCGATGCCGCCGATCGTACCTGCTGAGAAATCGGGCGAGATGATGATGATAAGAAAGCCGATGGCCAGGGTTATGAACCAGGTGACAAACCCTCGTTTACCGAGATGGCCGGTCAGCGTCTTCGGGTTTATCTCATAGCCAGCGAGAAGGAAGAGAAAACTTAAGCCCAGATCGCTCAAAACCCCGATTGTTTCGGTCTCATGGATGAGGTCAAGCAGATGAGGCCCGCAGATCATGCCACCGATCAGCAAAAACACGGTCTCTGGAATAGGGCGACGGGGAATGGCCTGGGAAATGATAGGGCAGATGAAGGCAACCGCAGCGATGACGGCGATAGAAACCAGATCTGTTACCATTGCTGCCCCTTTAAAAGGGTTAAGAAAACCGGTAATCTGCCACAGACATCGTGCATCATCTGAGGTGCTTGTGCCTGGTGATTCGTTTTTAGCGGTGTATGCTGCTTCACTGTCCTCATGAGTATTGCCGTTTCAAGATCTATTCGGTCGGCTTGGTTAAGTAGTCCATGAGAGCGTCGTAGTTCTTCGCGGCAACCGCGACTCCGTCTTCGTAAAGTTCCAAAAGTTTTTCTTGGTCATGCTCGAGAGAATCGATGGCGATGGGCTTATCAGGCCTGATAAGGAATATCTCTCCCGCTTCATGCATGGTCTCAAGGGCATGGTAGACGCGATTGTGCTCGGCGTATTGGCCTGCTAAGCGATCAACATAGAGGGGGTAGTCACCGTAGAGTTGATGAAGAAGAGGCATCAGCTTATTGGGTCTATCGACAAAGCTGGCGTCTTGCGTCAAAACGACGATGTGCTTTTTGGCTCCCGTATCCATGGAATAGCGGATCGGCACACAATCGCAGGTGCCACCGTCGAGGAGCTTCTTGCCATCCACCTCAACGATTTGGCTGACCATCGGGATGGATGAGGAGGCGATGATATAGGGGATGCTCTCTTCCACATCATCGAAGCTGCGGTAGTCGGCCCGTGCCGTCTCTATGTTGCTTGCCACCGAGACAAGCTTCATAGGTGAGTTGTTAAACGCATCATTGGGGAAGGGATCGCAGGAGTACCAGATGGCGTCAAAACTCATCTCGCGACCATAGACATTGCCGGTGCGTATAAAGCTTAATAAT
Organism: uncultured Eggerthellaceae bacterium; assembly: GCA_947632575.1. GTDB lineage: Bacteria > Actinomycetota > Coriobacteriia > Coriobacteriales > Eggerthellaceae > CANRPV01. The sequence goes on from CANRPV010000043.1 coordinate 9,355, forward strand.
GAGAGATAGCGCCAATCAGGAGCGTATTTGATATTGAGGTAGCTGCTGCGTCCGATAAGGCCGGCAACATAGTTAAAGCCCACCAGCGCTCCAGCCGAAACCCCTATGACGCGTTCGCAGAAAAGGTCCCGCTGCAAAAAGTAATCGGTGACTCCCGCGGTGAATTGCCCGCGCATCGCTCCGCCTTCTAGCACCAGGTTTGTCGCTGTGGTTTTCTTGCCGACATAACAGGGGTCGAAACGCACGCCCGAGGGCGGATAATCTTCCTCGATCTTGGAAATAAAGCGAGTTCTCTGTTCGTTGTTCATTTCCCCCTCCTTTTTCGTCATTATAAGACAGTTTCTTGTCATTCCGGAAACGCCCCGTTGCTCGGTAAAGAAGCTGTTAGAGATCACGTTACAATGGTTCTAATGATCGATCGACAAGGAGGTTTCATAATGGCTGAAGTCATTACCCCATCAGAGTTTCAGTCCAAGGTTCTCAACGCTTCCGGTAAGGTATTGGTCGATTTCTTCGCCACCTGGTGTGGCCCCTGCAAGATGTTGGCTCCGGTAATTGATGAGATAGCCGCCGAGAAGCCTGGTCAGGTATATAAGGTCGATATCGACGAATCGCCTGATCTGGCCATGGAATACGGCGTTAACAGCGTTCCGACTTTGATCGTGTTTGAAGGCGGCAAGCCGGTAAGGCAGGCTATTGGAGCTCAGCCAAAGCAAAACGTGCTAGCCCTTTTTAACTAGGTCCTTTAACAAGCGCCTCCCTTATACAAAGACTCAACGCTTAAGCTTGGATATTAAACTCGGGCGCTAAACTCGCATCTTTTAAGGAGCTTTTATCGTGGCGACGGAAGAAGTGTGGGATCTTGCCATAATCGGTGCCGGACCCGCCGGAATGACGGCTGGTATGTACGCCTCGCGGGCGGGTCTGCGTACCGTCATGTTTGAGCGCATCTCGCCAGGCGGCCAGATGGCAACGACGGAGCATCTGGAGAATTACCCAGGTTACACGACTAGCACCAGCGGCTTTGATCTAGCTATGGCAATGCAACAGCAGGCCACAGACTTTGGTGTGACCACCATAAGCGAGGAGGTCACGAGCGTTGATTTCTCCTCGCAGCCGAAAAGGCTTGATACCGCTTTCGGATCCTATCAGGCAAAAAGCGTCATCATCGCCACCGGAGCCCGTCCTGCCAAATTGGGACTTGAGCTTGAAGAGGAGCTTCAAGGTAAAGGAGTGTCTTACTGC
>CANRPV010000044.1 GCA_947632575.1 uncultured Eggerthellaceae bacterium
TCATGTTCGCCGCACTTACCATGGGCGCCGTATCTCGTGCGGCCCACGCTATGGTCGAGGAAGTACGTCGTCAGTTCCGGGAAATACCCGGCATCATGGAGTACAAGGCCGAGCCTGACTATGACCGCTGCATCGGTATTTCCACCACCTCAGCGTTGCACGAGATGATGCTTCCGGGTATCTTGGCCATCGTGGTTCCGGTTGTTATTGGATGCTGCAACCCGGCTATGCTCGGCGGTTTTCTCGCCGGCGCCGTTGCCACCGGCATGCTGCTCGCCATCTTCATGTCGAACTCTGGTGGTGCCTGGGATAACGCGAAGAAATACATCGAGTCTGGTTTCGCCGGAGGCAAGGGCTCTGAGGCTCATAAGGCCGCCGTTGTCGGCGACACCGTCGGTGATCCGTTCAAGGATACCGCTGGTCCTTCGATGAACATTCTCATCAACTTGATGACCATCGTGTCCCTGACCTTCTCGCCGTTGTTCATCGCCATCCAGTTCATGTTCGTCTAGGTCTTTTTTGGAGCTTTGAAAGGAACGCCAGCAAATCGCTATAATGGGCTAAGCTTTCAAGGAGAAGTCTCAACAGCGCGGAACCTTCTGGTTCGAACTGGCTGATTAGGCTGATAAAGCTGACAAGGCTGATAAAGGAGCCATGGTATGAAACTATTCGGTGGTTTGGGTGTTCCTGAACTCATCATCATCCTGGTGGTGGTACTCATCATCTTCGGGCCTAAGAACTTGCCGAAATTGGGCAGCGCCCTGGGCAAGAGCGTCAAGAGCTTGCGCGAAGGCTTAGGTTCAAGCAAGAAGAAGGACCAAGAAGTGGGCGAGGAGACGCCCGAGGTCGCTCTTGATGACGAACTGGAGACGAAAGAGGTAGCCAAAGCGGTCGCTGAGGCTGAGGCCGAGGGGGAGGACGTGGAGGATTCCGAAGCTCCTCCGGTTGAGCCGGCACCCGCCTCTGAAGCTCCGAAGAAAAAAGTTGTTCGCAAAGTAGTTAAGAAGTAGGCCTTCGGGCCTACTTCTTTTTCGGGTCTGCGCGTGAGGAGATCATGGATTCAGTAAGCATCTACACCGATGGAGCCGCTCGGGGAAATCCTGGGCCAGGAGGCTATGGCGTGGTGCTGAGCTTTACGGCGGCCGACGGCGTCACCCATGAAAAGGAGCTGTCAGGCGGCTTTCGGCTCACCACGAATAACAGGATGGAGCTTATGGCTGCTCTGGTGGGTCTTCGTGCGCTGAGTCGTCCGTGCTCAGTAATCCTCTATTCCGATTCCCAGTATTTGGTCAACGCCTTCAACCAGCATTGGATCGAATCTTGGATCGCGCGCGGATGGAAAAACTCCCAAAAGGCGCCGGTCAAAAACGTCGATCTTTGGAAGCAGCTGCTCGAGGCGGCTAAGCCTCATCAGGTGCGCTACGTGTGGGTTAAAGGTCATGCGGGGCAAAGCGAAAATGAGCGCTGTGATCAGCTGGCTACGAGTGCCGCCGATGGGCAGAACCTCGCCATCGATGAGATCTTCGAACAAAGCTCCGAAGGCTTAGGACTTTAAGCGCCTCAAGCTTTTTCGGATTTAGGGCGGATTTCAGCGCTGAGCCTAATCTCGTAAATCAGCGCAGTAATCGTAGGCCTGAATTTTGGGAGTGTCGGGGCCGAACAGAAACTCGTAGATCGCGAGGAAATAGCTGTCGGTCATCGAAGCCATATAGTCGATAACGATCTGATTGGGATCCTCTTCGAGATAGCTTTCCGCCGTGATGGTGCGAGAGGTCTCCGTAAGCCGCTTGATGTGATGACGAAAGATTGGGGAAGAGAGCTCTCTCGATTCCAAATCATCCAGGAGGCGCTCGTAGAGATTCCTAAACATCGCCTCCACCACGTTCTGAGCGCTATCTACCATACCCTCTTTAAGGTAGATCTGCTCATAGTTCTGTTTTTTGGCCAGTTTCAGATCGTTAAACGCCGTCTCGCTTAACGCCAGATAGTCTTTGCCGTAGGAGTTGGTCACGATGTCAATCGTCAGATTATGGATGATCTGGGCATTGTCGCGACCGATGAGCTTAGAGTCGAAACTATCGAAATCGGATAGAACGCCCATATGGATGGCGTCATGACGGTCTTTTCCTATGTAAGCGATCATGTCGCTTACGCGCACCACGCAACCTTCCAAAGTAGCGGGTCTGAGATGGCTGATGTTGCTCTCGTCGTTGCGACAGAGCTCCACCCACTGATCGAGTTGGGGAAAGGTGGTTATATCTCCAAGTCGAAGCACTTGTTGGGCGAACTCGCCATTATGGCAAAGCACGCCGTCAAGGGTCTGAAGCGAGATATTGCGACGATAGAGTTGATCAAGAACGCGAACCGAATGGACGTTGTGATTGAAATAACGTCCGGTATGCTCATGATAGACGGAGGAGAGGAAACGCTCGCCGGCATGACCAAAAGGGGTATGGCCTACGTCATGACCGAGGGCGATGGCCTCGATCAGCTCGCAGTTGAGTCCGAGCAGCGATCCGATGCCTCGAGCGATGCGACTTACCAGCTGCACATGAAGCCCGCGGCGCGTGATCTGATCGTTTTGGACGAAAGAGAACACCTGGGTTTTATCGGCGTAGCAGTTATAAGCCGGGATATTTAAAATCTTGTCGATATCGCGTGCGAAGGCAGGCCGAGACAAGGTTGCTTCGTCATGGGGATTCTTTTCGCGACGGATCACCTGGGAATCGTCAAAGCGATAGGGGTTTACCCATCCCTCGGCACGATCTTTTCTAATGCGTGCCTCTAAAGCGGGATCAAGTTGCAGATACGGAATTTTTTCTGCCATGAATCTCCTCGGGTCGAAGGTCATTTCATTGTAGCGAATTTCTCTCTCTTTCTGCCATGATATGATTGGTAGATTAAAGATGCCGAAGCTATATTCGAGGCACGCAGGGAAGCTTACGCAATGACAACCTATACCATTGTCGCCATCATCATTATCGTGCTCGGGGTTGCCGGGTACGTGTTTAAAAAACGCGGGGAAGCCGAAGGCCTCGGCGGCCAAGGCATGATCTCCTCACGCTCTCCTCATGGCAAGCTCGTTCGTACCAAGCGTCTCGATACCTTGGAGTCGCCCCGTTTCTGGACCAAATTCTCCAAGCTCTTTATTCTCATGGAAGGATTGACCCTGGTAGTATGCCTGCTTTGCTGGTCGCCGCTGCTTGATGCGAGTCAGGGTCTTCCCATGGCGATCGATTTGATCTTGGTGCTGGGCGCTGGAATGGTGCTTTTGCAGGCTGATGAGGGCTACAGCCGCCCGCTTGCCTACTGCTTCGTCGGTTATTTGATCGGTGGCGCCTTAGCCGTCATCTTTGGCATCTCTGTTCTTTCAGCTCCGCTTAATCTCGATAGTGGTGGTATAAACATCGTGACGATGTTAGGAGGATCCCTCGGAAGCGCCCTAGCGGGGGCGTGGATGCCGCTACTTCACACCTATGCTCGCCAGTTCGAGGATGGCTATGTGAATTCCATCAAGCTTTCGGAGCGATCCTCGGCGTGCAAGGCGTTTGAGCGATTGGAAGATCCCCAGTGGGATCCACCACGGGACCGAATACAAGATCCCTCCATCGCGGACAATATTCGTGCACTCAGACAAGGCAAGAAATGAGCGGTACAAAATGAGCGACATACCCACCTACCTTCGTTGGCTCTGCGGTCTTTGTCTTTTGATGGGCACCTTCGGCTTCGTTCTTTTGGCAGCCGGTTTTCGTGAACCAAGTTTCGGTAAAGTTGCCACGGTCGTGGTTCTCTATGTAGCCGCGGTGGTACTTTTTGTACTCTATCGCCACTTTGCGACTAAGAAAGGCTAGCCGTGGCGGAAGGCATCATCCGAGAAGAGGATATTGCCAAGGTACGTGAGGCCAGTGACCTTGTGGCCGTGGTTGCCGAGGTCAGTCCTGTGAGACAAAAAGGCCGAGATTTTTGGTGCTGTTGTCCTATTCATCAAGAAAAGACTCCGTCGTTTAAAATCGATCCCGATTTGCAACTTTGGCATTGCTTTGGTTGCGGAGAGGGAGGCGATGTCTTCGGTTTCATCATGAAGACTCGAGACTTGAGCTTTCCGGAGGCGGTTCGTTTTTTGGCTGATCGCGCATCGATTCAACTCACTGAGACCACAGATCGTCGGAGTCCAAACGCCAATCGCAAAAGCCGCCTGAAAGAGATCTGTTCGGCTACCGCCGATTTTTATCATCGCCAGCTTATGAGATCGAAAAGTTCCGACGCCGCGGCAGCTCGGTCTTACCTTGCCAATCGCGGCTTTGGGGGCGGGGTGCCAAAGCTTTGGAATCTGGGCTTCGCCCCAGGTCACCAGAGCCTGGTGCACTATCTTAAATCGCTTGGTTACAAGGCCGATGAGATGGTCGAGGCCAACGTGGCCATGAAGAGTCGAGATGGGCGTCTTCGGGATCGCTTTTTCAATCGAGTCATGTTTCCCATCAACGATGTGACCGGGGAGTGCATAGCCTTTGGGGGACGAGTCATCGGTTCAGGCGAGCCGAAGTACCTCAATTCGCAAGAGACCCCGCTTTTTCATAAGTCTCGGGTACTTTATGGGCTTGATAAGGCAAAAGCCTCTATGGCCTCAACAGGTATCGCCGTGGTCGTCGAAGGCTATACCGACGTGATCGCTCTTTCTACTGCAGGCATTACCAACGTGGTCGCCACGTTGGGGACAGCCTTGACCTTAAGTCACATAAGAAGTCTTTCTCGGCATGCCCAAAAGCGCATCGTCTACCTCTTTGATGGCGATGAAGCCGGGCAGCGCGCAGCCGATCGCGCTTTAGCCTTTATCGATGAATCGATGACCCCTGAAGCTGGACGTCATCGATTGGACCTTTGCGCGGTGACCTTACCGGATGATCTTGATCCAGCCGAGTTCGTCAATGCTCGTGGCGCAGAGGCTCTCCAGGCTCTCATCGATCAAGCTCAGCCTCTCCTTCAATACGGTATTCAGCGAAGGCTGAGCCGTCATGACCTTTCGACGGCTGAAGGTCGGAGTCGAGCGCTCTCCGATGCCTTAGCTATTCTGGCTCCCATCAAAGATTCCCTTTTGGCTAAGGACTACGCGATGCAAATCGCCGGGATGGTGCGAGCGCGGGAACAGGATGTCCTCGACGCTCTGGCCGCTCTCAAGCCGGCATCGCGAAGGTTTGATGAGACTTGGCAGGAAACTCCCGCTTCTCAGTCGCAGGCCAATAATGGGCGCTACGAGCAAGGGGTCTCCCAGAATTCTCAGCCTTCGCACGGCGGCGAGCAAGGTAGGAGGACGATGTCTTCTCGGCCGAGTGTGTCCTCTTCGACAGCGACGAAAGATCCGCTCATCGAGGCGGAGCGGAATCGACGCAGAATTGAGCGGGAATATCTCAGCCTCCTTGTTCAGCAGCCTCTTTTGGCGCTGGCGCAGGGGGATAAGCTGCAGACGATTCAGTGGCATGGGGGAATTCATCGTCAAATTGCCGAGAAGCTCCTCGAGATCCTTACCGATCAGCCGGATGCCAAGGCAGATGAGATCGTGAGTGCCCTCGCGACAATTTCTCCAGATGTGGCTGGTATGCTGACAGCGAGTACGTTGGCAGGCGAGGCAGCGCAGGCTCAGTGGGTCGACTATTTGGCCGAGGAACTTGCTTTGGGAGATACCGAGGCGGAATTGGAAAAGCTTCGGGGTGAGCTTGCCAGGCTTCAGGTGGCTTCCGATTTCGATGGGGGCCAGAGTTATCAGGAGCTTTTTGCCCAAGTAGTGTCTCGCCAGCAACAATTGAATCAACGCAGGCTCAATCATCGGCCTCCGGTTTAACCGGAGAAGTCGTACCTGCTTTAGGCCTGTTTAGGTAAAGAGTGAAAGGGCGGAATCGTTCTATGTTGGAAATTCTAAGGGCACCGGATCCGGTGCTGCGCGCAACAGCCGATCCCTGCGAGCCTGGGGATGAGGCACTAAAAGAAATCAGTGAGCAGATGGCCGAGGTCATGTACAACAACAATGGCTGCGGCTTGGCTGCACCTCAGGTGGGTCTTAGTAAGCGACTCATCGTGATCGACGTGGCCTACGACACGGAGGACGAGTCGAGCCGCGATCCGATCGTGCTGGTGAATCCCGAAATCGTCGAACTCGCGGGGGATCCTGTCATAGACGGTGAGGGTTGCCTTTCTTGCCCTGGAATTAGCGTTCCTATAAAGAGGAAGCCCTATGCGAAGGTGCGCTACTACAATCTCGACGGGGAGCTATGGGAGATTGCGGGCGATGGTTTGTTGGGACGCTGCCTTCAGCATGAAATCGATCACCTTAACGGCATAACGCTTTTTGAATCTGTTGCCCCAGAGCTTCGCATCGACGCGCTCAATGCCTACGAGGAGGCTAAGGCTCAGGGCCTGAAACCGGGCGAGACGGGCATCGAGGTTAAGGTGCGTTAGGCTTATGCGCTTGGTCTTTATGGGAACGCCGGAGTTCGCGGCGACGATTCTTGAGGCCCTCTTGGATCAGCACGAGGTGGTCGGCGTTTTCACAAGACCCGATGCGGTGAGAGGACGAGGGAAGGAGCTGGTGCCCTCTCCAGTCAAAAAGCTTTCCGAGGCTGCCGGGATAGAGGTTTTCACTCCGTCAAGTATGAAAAACGATGAGGTGTTTGAAACACTTCAAGGGCTTAACCCTGACCTCATCTGCGTTGCTGCTTTTGGGCGTATCCTCCCGAAGCGAATTCTTGAATTGCCGCCGCTGGGTTGCCTGAATGTTCACGGCTCACTTCTGCCCCGTTGGCGTGGAGCCGCTCCAATGGAGCGCTCCATCTTAGCTGGTGACGAGTATGCCGGCGTCTGCATCATGAATATGGAAGAGGGCCTTGATACCGGCGCCTATTGCGAGTTGCGTTCGGTCGCTATCGGTCAGAAATCCTTAGATGAGCTTCAGGCGGAGTTGGCGAAGCTGGGCGCTGAGGCGCTTTTAAAGGTATTGTCCTCACTTGAAAGCGAAGGCCCCCAAAGTCTCACCTGGCAGGTCCAGGATGAAGATGCCGTCACCTTTGCTCCTAAACTGGCCAAAGGTGAGCTCAACCCTGATCCTGCTTTAGGTGTCTCGGACAATCTACGACGAATACAAACATCAAATGCCGCTCATCCTTCTCGCTTGGAGCTTGGGGGTCGTACGGTCACGATTCTTAAAGCTCAGGTGAGCGAGGGAATCCCTGAGATGAAACCCTCATCGGTGCTCTTTCATCAGGGTAGGCTTTTACTCTTTTGCAACGGCGGGGCTTTCGAAGTACTCATCCTCAAACCCGATGGGAAAAAGGCGATGGACGCTCGATCCTTCGCGATGGGAAACGCTGCCGTTCGTGATGGCTCTGCGTGCTGGAGTAAGCTCGCATGACAAAGTCCACGCGAGCTAGTGCCGCGCGCCTAAAAGCCCTCGAAATTCTCATCGAAGCTCAAAAGCGCGGTGCCTTTGCGGCTCAGCTCTTCGAGAGTCGGATCGATAAGAGCCCGCTGTCAAAACCTGACAAGGCTTTCACGCGACTGCTGGTGCGAGGGGTTGTGAGCACCTCAGGTACGCTTGATGAGTTGATCGATCATTTTGCACGCAAACCCGCTTCCTTAAAACCCGAGTTGCGCTGCTCTTTGCAGATCGCCGTCTTTGAGCTCATCTTTTTGCGAAAGGAAGGCTATATAGCGGTTGATCAGGGAGTGGAGCTAGCACGCGAGGTGGCGCCACGGGCAACGGGACTTGCCAATGCCATACTTCGCTCTGTGGTCCGCGTGCGGGATCGTTTTCCCTTTGGGGACCCCAACAAAGGCCCTCAAGCCCTTGCCCGTCTTTGCGGATTTCCGCTCTGGCTCACAGAAAAGCTGATTGCCGAGATGGGATTGTACGAGGCGCGCGTTTTCGCGGAGGCTTCCAACGAGGCGCCTCCGCAGTTTTTGGCGGTTAACGCCGCGAAGGCTACCGATGAGGAGATTATCGAGTTGGTAGCATCTTTCGCATCAGAGAAAGAGTGCCTTGAGCCAGCCGGGGCTGGCCATTGCCAGGTGCCGGGCTGTTATCGGCTGCTTGATGCCGGCCTTTTGAATGATGGGCGCCTTCGCCGAGCCTTTGCCCAGGGAAAGATTCTCATATCCGATGCCGCTTCTCAGACGGTAGCCTCTCTGAGTCTTCCCAAATCGAAGCCCCAGAGCTTTCTTGAAATAGGCGCCGGTCGCGCCACAAAGACGCTCCTGATCCAAAATCAGGCGCTCAGACGTTGGTCTTCTCAGATCGATGATTACACGGCGTTAGACAGCCATGGCTTTAAGGTCGAGCTGTTGGAGCGTCGATGCGAAGCCTATGGCATCGAAGTTGCGCAGGCTTTAACCGGTGATGCCTGCCATTTGGATCGGTTGGTGGGGGATAAGAACTATGAGACCATCTTCATAGATGCCCCCTGTTCGGGTTTAGGGACATTGCGTCGCCATCCCGAGATACGATGGCGCATCACCCCGAAGACCATTCAAGATTGTGCCAGTTTAGGTCTGAGGCTTCTCATGTCGGCAAGTCAACATCTTAAGCCTGGTGGACGCCTTGTCTATTCCACCTGCACGATTACGCCCGAGGAAAACCAGGAGGTCATCAAAGCGTTTCTCCGAAGTCCTGAAGGCGCGTGCTTCGAACTGGTGCCAGTTGGTGATGCCATCGGCAAAGGACATGGCCACGAAGGCAGTATTTGCGAAAGTAGCGGCTACGAAGACGGTGTTTGTGAGAATGGCGTTTGCGAGAGCGACATTTGCGAGAGCGACATTTGTGAGAGCGAAATTTGTGAGAGCGACATTTGTGAGAGTGATTTTCATGAGGATGGCTTTTGGTCAAGCCGTCTGAGCTCCGGCTCGCCTGATGCTCATTTTGCAGCGGTGCTTCAGCGCCTCTCATTTCAGCGTCTCTAATTACTCACAAGACTCGCGAAGTTTTTTCCTTACCATTTCAAATATGCGTTACAATGAGCTTTCCTGAGTTCGACGTACTATTAATAAAGGAATTTGCATTATGGAGCCGAATATAAAAGAAGTTGCCTCGCGTATCCGTAGTCTTCGCGAGGATAGTGGTTTAACTATGCAGGAAATGGCCGATGCCACCGGACGCTCCGTGGCCGAATACGCCGCTCAAGAATCAGGCGATCAGGACCTTTCCTTTACGTTTCTCTATAAATGCGCGGAGACCTTAGGTGTTGATGTTATCGAGTTGCTCACGGGCGAAAATCCCCATCTGACGGGCTATTCGCTTATTCGTGCGAATGACGGGCTTTCCATCAAGCGTCGTGCCGGCTTCGAGTACCTGCACAAGGCCCCTCATTTTCGTCATAAGCTGGCCGAGCCCTTCTTGGTCACCGCTCCCTATCTTGAGGAGGAGCAAGAGCAGCCGATCCATCTTTCCTACCATAAGGGCCAAGAGCTGGACTACATCCTTTCCGGAAAGCTCCGTTTCGCCTACGAGAATCATATTGAGGATCTCGAGCCGGGCGATATGCTGATGTACGACTCATCGCGGGGTCATGGAATGATCGCCATCGGCGGCGAGCCCTGCGTATTCCTTGCCATCGTCGTAAAAGACCCGGAAGACAAGATTATTTAGGCGTCGTCGGCCAGTCTTTTAAGACTGAGCTTTTGGAGCCTTTGTGCTCGCTGGCGGCGCCGTTAATCAATCTTGAATAATCCCATCGGCTCGGATAGCCGAATTTTTCGATGCAAAGGAATACAACCATGAGAAATATCAATCTACGCTATGTGGAAGAAACCTATGACGATAACGGCCTTTTGACCTCTTTTGAGGTAAAGGCGCCGGAAGACTTCAATTTCGGTTACGACGTCGTTGACGATATCGCCGTAAACGATCCGGAGCGCAAGGCGATGGTCTGGTGCAACCCGGAGGGCGAGGAGCACGTCTTCACGTTCGCCGACATGAAGTATTGGTCTGACAAGACCGCAAATTTCCTTGCCGAGCAGGGAATCGGCAAAGGCGACTACGTCTTGGTCATCCTTCGTCGTCACTATCAGTTCTGGTTCGTGGCGGTGGCTTTGGCGAAACTTGGCGCCGTCATGGTTCCTGCCACGTTCATGCTTAAAGAGCATGACCTTACCTATCGTCTGGACGGCGCGAGCATCAAAGCCATTATCGCCACGTCAGTGGGAGATATCGCCAACGTGGTGGACAGGGTTTGGCGCGAATGCCCCAGCGTTGAGAAGCTTATTCTCGTGAACGGCGCGGGTGGCGGACTGACCCCACAGGACGAGGATGGTAATTTCATCATCGAAGAAGGCCAGCTTTTGGGCCCAGCACTCTCGGGACCGGAAGGTATCTGCGCCGCGGGGGTAGAGCGCAAGGATTGGGTCGATTTCAACACCGGCGTTCGTGAGGCGTCCG